>JAKZVY010000112.1:0-5337 GCA_047515825.1 Dehalococcoidia bacterium | reverse complement strand
TCCATGTAGTGGGTGGTCAGCAGCATAGTGATGCCCTGGGACTTCAGCAGGCTGAGCTTCTCCCACACGAGTAGACGCGCCTGGGGATCGAGGCCGGTTGTCGGCTCGTCGAGGACCAACATTCCGGGTTCGTTGATCAGCGCTCTGGCAATCAGGAGCCTTCTCCTCATGCCGCCTGACAGCTCGTCCGGCCGGTTGAGCGCCCTGTCCCGAAGCTGGAATAGGTCCAGCCCCTCGAATGACCGCTGCTGGGCGATAGACTTGGGCAGATTGAAGTACCTGGCGTGCGCCATGAGGTTCTGGATCACACTGAGGTCGGGGTCGAGGCTGTCGGCCTGGGACACGACGCCGATGCGCGCCTTGATGTCTTTGGGGCGGCTGCCCACGTCCATGCCGAAGACGGTCAGACGGCCCGCAGTAACCGGAGAGACGCAGGCGATCATCTTCATGGTGGAGGTCTTGCCTGCGCCGTTCGGACCCAGAAAGCCGAAGCACTCACCCGGCTGAATCTCGAAGTCCACCCCGTCGACGGCGAGGAGGTCGCCGTACCGCTTGACCAGACTCTTTGCTTCTATTACCGGGGGCACTGGATCAGAACACCGCTATTGGATTGACGGGCGAGCCGGTGCCGCCTATGACGTTCAGCGGGTTGATAGTGAGCATGAACTCGTACTTGGATTCCTCGGCGCACGCTTCGGCCAGCGGTTGCAGCAGAGAGTTGTCCAGCAGGGCCACGCCGTAGGCGAAGATGGCGCCATGCACGGTCCAGGGGATGTCGTACTCGTTTGGCGCGGCGTCCATCATGTCCCATCCCAGGATCGCGACGTCGTTGTCCCTGAGAAACTTCAGGCACGAGGCGTGCAGACCGGGCCGGGCCGCTCCGCCGCCCCAGTTGCCACCGTGGTCGGCGGCGTACGCCTCCCGGCCGCTGTAAACCATGACGGCGTCGCCGGCCCTGACCTCAACGCCTTGGGCATCGGCTATCTCTTCCAACTCGTCGCCGTGGACCGGCTCATCTATGGTGACGTAGGGCTTGCCCCGGTGTCGGGGAACGTCCAGCAGCACGCCGCGAGTCAGGATGCCGTCGCTCCACTGATCTACCGTGCCGTACGTTCCGCCTGAGTAGGTGAGCACCTCGTCGGGCGACTTTCCGTCCCACATGCCCTCCTCATCCCAGACGTGGCAGAGCGCGTCGATGTGAGTGGTAGCGGCGCCATGGTAGAAGACGCCGTAGTAGTCCATAGCGGCGCCGCCGTGCGGAGGGCGGTCGACGACCGACATGAAGTGCTGGGCGGGCCTGGGGTTCTCGATGCTAGGCTCCACCGGCAGCACCCGGCTCAGAGAGACGGTGCGACCTGAGCTAACCAGCCCGGCGGCCTCTATCCGCTTTTGCGGGGTTATGAGGTTGATGGCTCCCGCCGATCCTTTGTCGCCCCACCTGCCCCAGTTACGGCGGTCTCTGAGATAGGACATTATCTGGTCTTTGGTTGGAGCTTCTCTCGCGGTCACGCAGCAGACCTCCAGACTGTGATTTGGACAAATGTATCCTATCAAGTGGGGATGGGCAATTACGAATGAGCGATTTTTTAGCCGGACTTAGTCTTAGCGTTTGGCGGGCGTTCCTAATATAATGGGGCTGGTCTGACGACAAATATCCTGGAGGTAAGACGATGGGCAGACTGGACGACAAGGTGTGTGTAATCACCGGCGCGAGCCGGGGAATCGGGGCGGAGATAGCGAGGCTGTTCGCCGCCGAAGGCGGGAAGGTGGTCGCCGCAGCGCGGACGCTCAGGGAGGGCGACCACATCCTAGAGGGTTCCCTGGAGAAGACCGTGGCCGACATCCGCGAGTCCGGTGGAGAGGCGACCCCATCGTCGGTCAATATATCGTTGCCTGAAGACTGCGAGCGGCTGCTGGACGAAGCGCACGAGGCGTACGGCAGCGTGGACGTGCTAGTCAACAACGCGGCGCTGACGTACTTCATACCGGTCAAGGACTACCCGCTGAGGAGGTGGATGAGGTCTTGGGCGGTAAACTTCCACGCGCCGTTTATCCTGAGCCAGCTCGCGCTGCCGGACATGATCGAGAAGGGCGGCGGGAGCATCGTCAACATATCCTCCGGAGCGGCGATTGGACCGGGCCGGGGTCCGTATCCCGACGCGCCTCCGAACTCTGGCGGCACGTGCTACGGGGCGGAAAAGGCGGCGCTGGAGCGGTTTACGCAAGGCCTCGCCCAGGAGGTGTACCAGTTCGGCGTGTCGGTGACGGCGGTGTCGCCGTCACAGGTGGTGCCGACTCCGGGCACCATGTTCCACAATCTAGTTACAGGGATCGACGACCCCAGGGGCGAGCACCCGGAGCTGATGGCCAAGTCGGCGCTGCTGCTGGCGACTGAGCCTCTGGATGAGGTCACGGGCCGTGTCACGTACAGCCAGGAGATACTCAAAGAGTACGGCTGGATTGACGAGTCCAAAGGCACGGGCGTGGACAGGCAGGGGTCGGGATACAGCCTGATCTAGGGGCCAATACGGGCGGGGCCCATACTTGGGGACCTAGCAGCGGAGCGTCCTTTTCGACAAAAATATGCTTAGACTCCAGGCAGAATGACCTGACAAAGTCTTAGACAGGTTTAAAACGAGGTCTAACATATGCTTGAAATCGGCAGGGGATTTTGATTAGTCTCTGGTCAGCCACGCTGAATGATGGGTGAGGGGAGTGCGCTCGTTATTCGCGCCCGGCGGGGCCGCTAGAGATCGGATCGCAAATCGAGATACTGGACATCGGATAAGAACACCCTCTGCCTGATTTATACAAAGGGTTGGCACTGGATTGAGGAGTAGGGTATGAAACTGACTAGAGCAAGGATTACCAACTACCGGAGTATCGACGACTCCGGATGGGTCTCACTGGACAACGTCACCTGCTTGGTGGGAAAGAACGAGTCTGGCAAGACCGCGTTCCTGCAGGCGCTGAGGCGTCTGAATCCTGAAGGGGGCGCTGGGGGGAACTTCGACCTTCGAGACTATCCCCGCAAGGGATATGTTCGATACAGGCGTCGGCACGAGAACGAACCTGCCCAGGTGGTCGAGGCAGAGTTCGAGTTGTCTGACGCCGAAATGGCCGACATCGAGGGCAAGTTCGGCCAGGGCGTGCTGCGGTCTCGCACGATCGTCGCCACCAAGAACTACAAGAACCAGAGATTCTGGGAGATAGACATCGACGAGCGGGCGGCGATTCGGCACATTGCCAACAGCACGAACCTTCCCCACGAGGTCCGGCAGTACGTCTCCGACGTGACCGAGTGGCAGGATCTCTACTCGCGCCTCCAGTCTCTGGACGTGAAACCGCCGGCGGTGCTCACGCTGCTGGACGAGCTGCCTGAGAAGTTCGACAACGACCTCCGCCAGCGGATTGTGTTGGAGCATCTGGAGAAGAATCTGCCCGTCTTCGTGTACTTCGACAACTACAGCGCGATGAAGGGCAGCATCTCGATTCAGGACATCAAGGAGCGCCGGCACAACCCGGATGACATTGACGACGCGGACCGGACGTTCCTAGCGCTGCTGTCGTTGGTCGGCGCAGACCTGGACGACCTGGAGCAGGAGATTCAATACGAGTATCTCAAGGCTGAGCTCGAGTCCGCCTCGATCGGCATCAGCGACGAGATATTCGAGTTCTGGAAACAGAACAGGCAACTCAGGGTGCAGTTCGATCTCTCGGCCGCAAGTCCCAACGACCCGCCTCCGATGAATACCGGCAGCATACTTCATGTCCGGATCTGGAACGACCGGCACCGGGTTTCCGTGCCTTTCGACGAGCGGTCCAGGGGCTTCGTCTGGTTCTTCAGCTTCCTCGTGTACTTCTCGAAGATCGAGGAGGAGCAGGATAGGGACATGGTGCTGCTCCTCGACGAGCCGGGGCTGAACCTTCACGCCCTCGCGCAGAATGACTTCCTGCGGTTCATAGACCTGCGGCTGGCCCCCAGGTACCAGGTGCTCTACACGACCCATTCGCCGTTCATGATCGATTTGGACAATCTGAAGAGCGTCCGAACCGTCGAGGACATGGACAACAAGGGCACGGTGGTAAGCGCGGACGTGCTTCAGAACAACCAAGAGACGGTGTTCCCGCTCCAGATGGCGCTGGGGAACCAGCTCGCGCAGACGCTGTTCCTGGCCCCGCACTGTCTGCTGGTCAACTCGGCGGCGGACATGATCTACCTCCAGGTCATGGGAGAGATCTGCGCGTCCGAGAGACGCTCCAAGCTGGACCCGCGCTGGGTGGTCATCCCGGTCGGCAACGCCGAGAACCTGCCGGCGTTCATATCGCTGCTGGGAGACAACTACACCAGCCTGGCGGTGCTCATGGACGTAACGCCAACCAATCGCGAGCACATCGAGCAGATCAACAGGGTCATGGTCTCAGGACAGCGCAATCCGGTGCGATGGGTTGAGGTCACGCGAATAAGGGACGCGGACATTGAGGACCTTCTGGATCCGGGTTTCTACCTGAGGTTGGTCAACGAATCGTACAGGCAGGATCTGGGTCAGAAGGTGACTCTGAGGTCGATCTCCAGCAGCAATCCGCGCATTGCCGAGCGGGTCAAGGCGTACTTCGAGGCCAACGACATCGCCGGCGGCCACTTCGACTCCTACAAGCCGGCGGCCTACTTTCTGCAAAACCACGCCGTGCTGCGTGGAGAGATCAACGAGACGACCATTGAGAACGCGACTTCCATGTTCGACCGCATCAACGCGCTCCTTCCGGCAAGCCTGACTAGTAACTCGATGGGCACCAGGGAGCTGGAGGTGAACAGGTCGGCAACGCTGGCCTCTGTCAACTGACCGGTTCATTCCGGGAGAGCTTTGCGAGGGGCCACAACTTCACGTGGCCCCTCGTTCTTTTATCAGGTCTTTCCCTCCAGCGATTCGAGCGCGCGTGTGTCGCCGACCAGCACAACCGAGTCGCCGGGCAGACAGGTTTGATCCATGCTTGGGTTGACGACCACCTCTCCGCCGCGTTGAATGGCCAGGACCTGAATCCCGTAAGGAGCACACGATTCGCGGATTGTCGCCGAGCTAAGAGGCGACTCCTCGGCCACGAGCACTTCGGTCAGGCGCTGCGACCCCTTACCCGAAGATCGCAGTACGGAGTCCAGAAAGTCGACTGCCAGCGGCCTCGTAGTGAGCATGGCCAGGCGCAGGCCGCCGATGTCGTAAGGTGAGGGCATTACTGACAAAGGTTGACAAGCCATCCGTCAACCCTTAGCATTAGATCATCCCAACTGAGGTATGGCAATGGCAGGCAGGACTGAGAGAACAGGAATCACCTTGGTAC
>JAKZVY010000111.1:0-4375 GCA_047515825.1 Dehalococcoidia bacterium | reverse complement strand
GTGGACAGGTCCGCGACCGACGCGACGGAAACTGCGGGAGCGACCAGCGCCCTGGGCAGCGCCTGCCCGATGTTCACGCCAGTCACCGGGTTCTCGGCGTCAGGGTCCAGCTCGCGCAGCGAGCGTCCCAGCCAGCCCTCTGTGCCGACCTTGTCCGGCTCGCAGGTGTGCCAAATATCCATGGAGCGGAAGTGCGAGCGCGGAGAGTTAGCGTATCCGATGCCGTGAATGAGGGCCATGTCGCCCTGCTCGTAGATGTCCTTCATCGGGCCCATGGCGGGGTGGAACCCAAGATCGTCGTCCAGCTTGAGGACGCGGTCCTGGGGGATCTGAAGCGAGGGCCTGCTGTCGAAGTAGTTCCCGTCGTTATAGGGAATGACCGTATTGAAGTAGTCGTTGCCGCCGGTAAGCTGGAGCACAACCAGTACCGGGGGCTTACCGTTTCCGTTGACAGCCATCGTCTTATCCTCCTTATGGGCCTCTTCGGGTCTCCTTAGGCGCGCAGTGTGTCTGTCCTGAGTCTTCTATCCGAACTGGTACTCCCTGGTGGCGGCGACGAGCGCGAAGGTCTCGGTGGCGCGGGTCGCAAAGTCGTCGGAGCCGACCGCGACGTCTCCGCCGGTCGCGACGTGCGAGACCAGCTCGGCGTGGGTACGTTCGTCCACGTCCAGAGGTCCCATGATGTCGAGGCAGCGATCGACCATCTCCTCGGCGGTCATCGTCGCACCGTTCGAGCCAACGTAGTGGATCATCGCCCTGACGCCGGGCAACTCCGAGTTGCTGACCCGGTCGGCGACGAAGTTGACCCGCTTAACCAGCGATCCGCTGTTGACCCACTCGCGGCCGGTGTGCCAGCCCTCGACACTCGGCGGGTCGAGCAGGTCCTGGCCCATGTACCCCGGCTCCTTGCCGAGGGCTTCCAGCCGGGGATCAGGGCCGGTCATGTCCTTCGTCAGGCGGAGCGTGCCGACCACCACTTCAGTCGGGTTCTTCACCTTTCGGTACTGAGACTCCTTGAAGTAGTCCGAGTTGAAAAGCTGGCGCAGCACCGGCTCGATCTCGTAGCCGGTCTCGACGAAGGTATGGGACAACTCGCTGATAGCTTCGGGGTTGCGAGGCTCTTCGATGTTCCAGGCGGGCACCTGGGGCTCGTCGGCGACGAAGAAGTTGTACATGTGCCGGGTGATGAACCTGGGACACGCTTCCTGCTGGAGGATGATGTCGATGATGTCCTCGCCGTCGAAGTTGCCTGTGTGACCGAGGAACGTCTTCTCGGTGAAGTCGTGGTCCTCGGGCCTGAAAGTGAACGCCCACTTGTGTCGTCCGTAGGGATACCTGGGCATCTTGGCGTCGATTGTCCAGCCTGTGAAGGCTCGCGAGCACTCGAATACATCCGTCTCGGTATAGTGACCGACACCAAGGCTGAACAACTCCAGGAGCTCGCGACCCCAGTTCTCGTTAGGCGCGCGCTTGTGGTTCTCGTTGTTGTCCAACCAGTAGATCATGGCGGGATTCCGGGCAAGCCCGACGAGCAGGTCGCGGTAGTTGCCTATCCCGTGCTCGCGGAACATGTCGATCTGCTCCAGCAGGTGGTTGCAGTTGTCCACCTTGGAGTTGCCCGTGGCGAACACATGGTGCCAGAACAGCGCCATCTTCTCTTCGAGCGGACGCTGGGTCGTGACCATACAGTACAGCCAGTTGGCCTGGCCCGGAGCCGCCGCGCCCCCTGGAATCTCGGTGATAGGGTGATACCTGTAGAGCGAATACTCGTCCACCGGGGGTTGGTCTTTGGGGTTGAGGAGCATTTCGACAGTTTCCTCGTACCCGATCTCGCAGTAGCGCTCGATCTCATCCCGTGTAGCGCCAAAACCGGCGCGACGCATGAGGTGAGACATCAGCGCAACGTCTTCCCTGCTAGCCATGTATATCCTCCTTCCCTCTGTGTTAGCGTTCAGAGCTTTCTTCTTGACATTCGGGACAGACGCCGTAGTAGTCCGTCCGCTCGCGGACGAGCTTGTAGCCCGTTGCCGTCGATACCTGGTGGAGCGAGTCGTCCCTTGAGCCTAGGGCGCTCATGTCTTCAATCGAGCGGCAGCTCAGGCAGATGAGGTGGGGATGCGAGTCGGGACGGCGACCGTCGTAGCGGTTGGCGGCTCCGCTGAACTCAAGCTCCAACACCTGACCCGCCTCTTTAAGAAGCTCGATGGTGTTGTAGATGGTGGCGAGGCTGGTGGACGGGTACCAGCGGCGGACCTCGGCGTGCAATTCGTTCACGCTGGGATGACGGTCAGTGGCTGCAAGCGCTTCGAGCGTCTTCGCCCTGCGCCGGGTGATAGACACTCCCAACTGCGAAAGGGAGTTTCGCATCTCGTCCACGCGATGCTGAACCTGTGGGTCCAAATCCGTCTCCTGGTCGCCGTCGAGGGGGCGTTGTGAAGGCGCTAATTAATTAGAACCATTCTAAAATGCCTGACAGATACGATAAACCACACGTACATTGTTGTCAAGCATTGCGAAAGCGCGGTTACGCCCTCCAACCGGGTGGACGCTTCACCATCGGAGAGCCGCGGACGGCGGCGGATAGAGAACTGAGCAGACGCCAGCGCGGGGCGCGGGGCCGTGCAATTGGATGAAAGACGCAGGCACAGACGGGTCTTTTTTCAGCATATACGCATATAGTATATCAGTACAGTTGATATGATATAACTCATATATTACGAGTGTATCCAGGAAGCATTTTGCGGGTTTTATGTGGTCTGTATGGTCTTTATTGTCGTCAATACCACTTTCTCAGCCTCATAGATGTGGTATCGTGATATTTGTGGGGGTGATTAGAGATGGTGGCTGAGCTTTCTGGAGCACATTTTTCTCAAAAACCTGCCCCTTGTGCCCCTTCTGCCCCCCGTCAAAGCTAGGCCAGCTTTGGGAGATCGGAGAATTAAACCTGCCCCCTTTCTGCCCCATTATGCCCCTTCTGCCCCTTCTGCCCCCGAGCCGGGGCGTTTGGGGGTGATTGGAATTACCACGTTGGGAGGCGGAGGGCGCGGAGGGAACGAAGGACGGGCAGGGAAGGTTGTAGGGTTGGTCGAGCATGGTCTTGTGTCCTGTGGAGTGAGGTTGGATCGGAACCGGGAACCGATGTGTTATACATTATCGAGGAATGTGCGTTCGTGTCAAGGGAGGGTCAGTAGCAGAGTGATGCAAAATGAAGCAGAGGAGTGCCGATGAAACTGCTGGAAAGCCTGCCGCCGGACACGGCGCTCACCTTTAGTCCCTACGCCATAGCTGTCGTCGTGGCGGGCGTGACGGGGCTCCTGGTTCACCGGGCGTTCGGATTCATCTCGATAGCCTGCGGCGTCGGCCTGCTGGTCTTCTCCGGAACCCTCACTGTGTTCGGTAGGATGACCTTCGGCGGGGCGGCGCTGGTCTTCATCGTTGCCATGGCCTTCATTGGTTGGGTCCTGCTTCCGGCGCTGGTCAGGCGAAAGCGGTCGCCGGCGGCCCCTCCGGTCTCTTCGGACAGATACAGCCCTCCGGAGACAGAATAGAGCAGTCGCACAGCACCCTCGCTTCCCCGCTGTCGCCGTCGAACATGGTCGTCAGGCACGCCTCGCAGTGCGGCTGCGAGCCGCAGATGCACTCAGAGATGAGCGGTTTGCATAAGGAGTTTGTCATTGTGCTCCCAATAAGCTCTCAAAGTCGCAGGTGCCAGTTGCAGTGGCAGGATGCATTGCGTAGTACCACCCATCCAGCCACACAAAGTTGGGCAAGTCACCGCCATCTTTATCGGCTCCCACTATAGCCAGCTGCTCACCGTCATTTTCGAGGCTCATCTGCACCCATCCAGCTGACTCGTTGATGCGGACCGCAACGATCTTGAACTCCTGACCGCTCGGCAGGTCTAGGTCATTCCAATAGGCGTCCATTATTTCCGAGTAGTCCGTGACTGAACATGACTTTTGAAACTCTGGAGGGTAGTGGGAGAATAACTCGGCCCAATCACCTACGATCAGCGCATCTGCTATATGGAGCGAAAAGTCACCCAGTTCGACGGCCCGGTCCATAAGGAGCGCCTGCGTATTTGCTTCCTGTGAGGCGTCGTCGTCAGCGCACGACATGCAAAAGAACAGAATAACGAGTAGTCTCACTGGGGCAACCTCTGTAGGCAATCGCTTAGATAGGTTATTCGCGCTTCCAGCTCTACAGTTGGTGTGTCCCGTGCGATGCGATGAAGTGCAGCAAGTAGAAGCGGCACATACTCTCGGTACTCGGGATCATCCAAAGCCATGATGTCGATCTTTCTGAATCCATCTGCGTCTTTACCACTGACAAGAACCGCGCACTCAGCTTCATTGGCCACGGGGGGGGGGGGGGG
>JAKZVY010000110.1:0-5258 GCA_047515825.1 Dehalococcoidia bacterium | reverse complement strand
TCCATCGGAGAAATGGACGTCCGCGCCTTCGGTTCGAGGGGCCAGTCGCGTACAGCGGTGCTGGCAATGAAGCTGGGAGAGGTGGACCTGATCGCCAGCGCATTTGGAGAACAGCCCGTCGTGCTGCTCGACGACGTGATGTCCGAGCTGGACGAAGTGCGCCGGCGCTGCGTCGTCGACCGCGCCTCCACGCTGGATCAGGTTATCGTCACCAACGCCGAGCCGAACGTCCGAGAGGTGTTCTCCGGCCTCGCTGTACGAACACTCGCGATAAGATCCGGGAATGTAGTCTCTGACCAATCTCCGTCTTAGAAGGCAGCACTAGTCAATCGACGATCTCCCATACCCTGCACTTGCCGTCGGCGCTTACCACGGATGCCAGTCTGCCGTCCTGTGAAACTGCGACTCCGTACATCCCCTTGATTCGCGTGTTGACTTGAACTGAGGTCGTCATGGAGTCGAGATCGATGACCATCACGCCGCCCCGGACCGAGCAGAATAGACTGTTCGTACCGGGGATCAGGGCTGCCGATCCGGATGGAGCATCATCGAACGAACCCTCTGACAGCAGCTCGTGATTCTCAGACGTGTAGATCGCAATCCGGCCCTCGTAGGTCAGGCAGCACAGCGTGCCGTCCGGGAGAAAGAGGCAGTTGGTAGCGGCCTGTCCCGGAGCCTCGAACTCGTTCTGAACCTCACGGGTTTCCATGTTCCAGACCTTTACGACGTTCCCAAGTCCCGCCGTAGCGAGCATGTCTCCGTCTGGAGAGAAGCTGACCGACGTAACATTTCTGGGGTGAGACGTGATCACGTCCATAGTATCCGAGCCGTTGTCCCAGAATCCTATCTTGCCATCGTATGAGGAAGTCACCGCAACATCGCCCGTTGGAGAGAAGGCTGCGGCCGCGACGGTGTTGCGGTAGCCGCCCATGGTGTGGAGCACCTCGCAAGAGTCCCACTCCCAGACCATTACCTTGCGGTCGGTCGAGCCGGTGATCGCCAGTCTGCCGTCCGGCGAGAGATCGACAGCGTTCACACTCTTCTCGTGACTCTCCATGGTACGCAGGGACTCGAACTCCGGCACCGACCATACATGCGCGACCGCGTCCATGCCCGTGGTGACAAGCTCGCTTCCGTCGTTGGAGAACGCGACAGCCTGCGCGTGGCGCGGATGAGCCTTGAACTCGGCCAGTGGGTTTAGCTGCACCTGATTCCTCCTGAATTGCTTTCGTTGACGCCCGATGACAGCGACTCACACCTCGAACCAGGATGTTGGAACATCATACAGAATAGCAGAGACGCGATGCGCGACCGTCTCAGACTTGCTTGGTGAAGACCGCGACGTTTGGGGCCGGGAAATCCACGCCCCAGCGGAAACGGTTCGCCACCCATCGAAAGGTCGCGTGGCTGTAGAATGCGATGTGCGTCGGGTCTCTCTGGTAGTACCAGTCCCCGAACTTTGAGCGGTCGTCAAGTACCCCTGTCATAACTCCGATATGTCCTGACTCTGCCAGCATAGAACTCAGCAGAGTGAACACTTCCATGGGACGACGGAGGTGCTCGATAGTCTCCGTACAGGCGATGAAGTCGTACTTCTGCTGGAGCGGCGCGCGGTCCGGGAAAAAGTACAGGTCGTACTTTTCTACGGCGAATCCGTCCTCTCGGATCATGCTTGCCAACGCCGGACCCGGGCCGCAGCCGTAGTCCAGGCCGACAGCGTTCTCGCGCAGCCTGGGTCTCAGCACATCCCAGAGCCTGCTCAGAAATGCTCTGTATCCGGGGTCGTCCGGGTCGTTATCGTGCATCTTGTACCTTTCCACCTCTTCATCAGAAGGCAGGTGGAACTGTGGCGGCACAAATGCGAGATCGCAGACGGCGCACTCGTGGAACTCCCTGATGCCGTGCCTGTCTTCCGACCTGTGGATAAACCGGCTCTCCGGGCTGCCGCAGAGGAGACACCGGGTCTTGGAGGTGCGGCTAGTACACGTCGAGCGTGAACGCATGCCCTTGCGGAGTCTCCTTGTAGTCGAGGACGGACGTGGATAGCTGGGGGGCAAGCTGCTGGTTGAGCCGGGAAGGCGAAGTTGGGTATAGACAATCTGTCAGCCCTGTCAGGAACGGCGGAGCCTTTCCCTGAGCCTCGCGACTTCGGCTTCGGCTTCGATGCGGGCAGCTCTCTCCTGGTCCCGTTCATCCATGGCTTCCATGGCTTCGAGGTGAGTGGGTAGGTACTTTTGGGTCGCAGGGTCCCAGAAGCGCAGTCGGTTTTCGGCGTCGCTGCACAGGTACAGGGACAGGGCGCGGCTGTATCCGCGCACCTCGCCGTCGGCCTCTTCTGTAATCTCGATAGGCTCGTAGGCGTCACCCACCAGACGGTCTCCCGACAGCGGCCGGGAGTAGAGACCCATCCGGGAGCCGTCGAATCTCCAGTACTCGGAGACTCCCAGCTCGGCGTAGCCTTCCCGCTTGACCGTCTCGTCGCGCGGCGCGGTCGTCCTCGACGCTATCCCCAGAACGAACTCCGGCGGCTTGCCGACTTCGGAGATCACGTAGCCGTTCCGGGCGATGATGGCTTCCGGGTCCACTCCGAAGGCGACGACGCAGTCCGGGTAGAAGTGCTGCCCCCAATCCTCTACGCTGCCTCTGCTCACGATCAGGTATCCGTAGCCCGCTACGAGAACGTTGTCGAACTTGCCGAAGTAAGCTCCCAGGGTAGATCGGGCCGGTACGTAGTGTATGTCTTGCCGCATATCGGTCTTCTCCGGCGGATCGGGCAATGGCTCGATGGCCGCCGCGGCTATGTCGAGCTTGGTAATCATCGCTGGCCTCCGTTTGGGTCTCCCGCTCTGGACGGTGAGGGCAATTATAACATCGCTGTTTGGACAGTGACGATAGACTCAATTGCGCCGCCTAATACACGTCGAGCGTGAAGGCATGCCCCTGGGGGGGTTCCTTGTAGTCGAGGACAGCCGAAGATAGCTGGGGGGCAAGCTGCTGATTGAGTAGGAGAATCTTCGTCCCGCGGAGCGTGATCGTTAGATCATCGGCCTTTTCGTCGTCCACGACGATCCCGAAGTCGCCGGGACCCGACCAGGCCGGTGGGATAGCCAGCCTCAGATTGCGGCCCGCGCCCGGTTTGCGGTCGTCGACGATCTTCTTGAGCTGCCGCTTCGCCTCCGCGGTGACAGTGAACATCGCCGTTCAGCCGGGTGTGCCGTCCCTCGACCAGAGGGTGTGATAGTCTTTGCCGGTGATTGCGGCGATCAGCTCATCTCGCTCCATCCGGCGCAACGTGTTCAGGGCCGCCTCGCATGAGGCCAGAGCATCCCGGTCACCCGACTCTCTGACGCGGTCCACGATGCGGTCCCAGACGCCGGAGTCCACCAGGCTGTCCACGTACCGCTCCCATGGGATGAGGGTCAGGTTGGAGGGCCTCGGAAACTGCGGACGCAGCCGTCGGATAGACCTCATCCTGTCCTGGGGCGACCGCGCCATGGGCATGAGCTTCACGAACGGGCCAGTGTCGCTGTTGAATCGAGTATCGATTATCAGCGAGCGGTGGAACGTGGGGAAGAATACGGACATCACCTCCGCATCCCCGATGTTCTGGATCACGTCCTTGATGTCGAACAGGAAGTTACCTTCCATGGAGCAAACCTCAACTTTAGACAGCGGCTAGTAGCGGTTCCACACGATTCTAATAGACGGTCCGTTGTTCACACTCACCCCTTCGACAAGCTCACGGCAGACTCTAGCCCTCTCCCATCAAGGGAGAGGGGATCTGATCGGAAGACCTCAAGCGGTACTAGCTGTCCCTCAGCTCCCTGACCGTTTCTATGAACGACGGAAGCACCTTGTTCCAGTCTCCTACGACTCCGTAGGCTGCCGACTTGAAGATGTTGGCGTCTTGGTCGCGATTGATGGCAACGATTTTCTTTGAAGCGGAGCAGCCTGCCATGTGCTGGCTGGCTCCAGAGATCCCGACGGTGATGTAGAGATCGGGGGTGATGGTCTTGCCTGTCAGACCAACCTGGTGGCTGTGGTCAATCCACCCTGCGTCGCAGGCTGCCCTGGAGGCGCCCAGCGCGCCGCCAAGAAGCTGGCTGAGAGACTGAAGCGTCTCGAACGGCTCCGGGCCTCCGAGCCCGCGTCCGCCGCTGACCACTATGCCCGCATCTTCCAGCCGGACCCCTTCGGACTCCTGGGTTACGGTCTCGACCAACCGGACCTTGATCGCAGACTCGTCTATTTCCACCGGGAAGTCCGTTACCTCGCCGCCACGGGAAGCGTCGGCTTCGAGAGGCTCGAAGGTCTTTGGCCTGACGACGACAACCTGTGTGCCGACGCCGGCAAATGAGACCTTGGCCATGGCATTCCCGCCGTACACTGGGCGAGTGGCGGACACCCTGCCGGTGTCTGAATCTATGGCCACCTCGACGCAGTCCTGCGCCACAGCGGCGCCGAGTCGGAAAGCGAGCCGGGGGGCGACGTCCCTGCCAAGCGGAGTCCTGCCAACCAGGACTATGGAAGGTTGGACGTGTCCGCACACCTGCCCGAACGCGGCGAGGTGGGCGTCGATCTGCGGCTCGTCGAGCGCCGGATTCTCGACCCTGTAAACGGTGTCGGCTCCGAGAGAGACCGCTTCTCCGGCCTCGTCTCCTATTGAAGACGATTGCAGGGCAACGGCGACGGCGTCCCCGGTTTCAGCGGCCAGAGAGCGGGCGACGGCGATCAACTCGCCGGTTACGCTTCCCAGACCGTCCTGATTCAACTCTCCAAAGACCAGTATTCCCGGCATTACTCAACTCCGGTATAGATGGGGATTACACCTATAGATGGGGATTACACCAAGTTGCTGTGATGCGACCATATATGTGTATTTGGGTTTGCGTCCTACTACCGGGGGACAGGCGGGTTTGAAACCCGCCTCTACGGTTTGGCAATTCACAGCATACTCACAACGAAATGGTATTACTAAGGGCCGTTACGGGCTAGATAAGTCGTGCCTCCCGGAGTTTCAGAGCTAGGTTCCGTCCGGCGTCGGCGTCATCTTCTCCCTCGATCAACTCGCACTGCCTGTCACTCGTGGGTATGAACAGATCGTTCAAGGTGAGCCTGGGGGTTAGCGCGGATTCGCCCAGGCCCAGGTCCGACGCGCTCCAGACCGTTGGGGACTTGCGTCCGGCGGTCATGATGCCCCTGAGAGTGGGGTAACGCGGTTCGCCAAGCTCGTTGCTGACTGTGACCAGGGCCGGCAG
>JAKZVY010000109.1:0-3149 GCA_047515825.1 Dehalococcoidia bacterium | reverse complement strand
CACCACCATAGGCTTCATAGGCGCCGGAGCTGTCGGCGGCTCACTCGCCCTCGCCCTTCACCGCGCGCGCTATCCGGTAGTCGCCGTCGCTAGCCGTACTCAGGCGTCCGCCGAGACGTTCGCCGCCAAGATCCCGGGCTGTGCCCCCTACCGAAGTCCCCAGAAGCTAGCCGACTCCGCCGGGTTCGTCTTTGTCACGACCCCCGACGACGCCATCGCCCCGGTCTGCGACTCTCTGAAGTGGAGGCCAGGGCAGGGCGTGGCGCACTGCTCAGGCGCTGCCAGCCTGGAGCCTCTCCAAAGCGCGTCCCTCCAGGGCGCGGCGGCCGGAGCGTTTCATCCGCTCCAGGCGTTCACGTCCGTCGAGCAGGGAGCCGAGAACATCCCCGGCTCAACGTTCGGCATCGAGGCGCCACCCGAGCTTCACGACTACCTCGACCGCATGGCCCGCGACATCGGCGGCGTCCCCATCTTTCTCAGGCCGCAGGACAAGGTGCTGTACCACCTGTCCGGCGTACTCATGGGCAACCTGCTCGCCGTGCTCGCATCCGTCGCCGCCTCCGTCTGGCCCAAGTTCGACCACTCCCGCGACGAGGGCATCTGCGCTCTGACCCCGATGATGGGCGCCGTCGCACGCAACCTCGACGCCAACGGCGTGCCACGAGGCGTCGCCGGACCATACCCCAGGGGAGATGTCGGTACGATTCGTAAGCACCTAGACGCACTAAAGTCCAGCGCCCCCGAATACCTACCCCTCTACTGCGAGCTGGCCCTCGCCGGCCTCCCCTTCGCCGTCGAAAAGGGGTCTCTGGACCCCAACCTCGCCGACCAGATAGCTGATATAGTTACAAGCTACAGGTAGCCACACAACCAAAGTCCCTCTCCCATCAAGGGAGAGGGCTAGAGCCTGCCCTGAGCTTGTCGAAGGGGTGAGGGTGATTACAGAAAACTCAGTCCGGACTTCACTCAACGCGAGGAGGTACCAGCGATGCGAGTAACCATCAGAGACCTGAAAGACATGAAGCGGAACGGGGACAAAATCCCCATGATTACCGCCTACGACTACACATCCGCACAGCTCGTCGAGGAGGCGGGCATCCCCCTGATCCTCGTCGGCGACAGCCTCGGACAGGTGATGCTCGGCTACGACTCCACCCTGCCCGTGACCATGGACGAGATGGTCCACCACGTCAAGACCGTCGTCAGAGGCACCGAGCGCGCCCACGTCATCGGCGATCTCCCCTTCCTCAGCTACCACGCCGAAGTCCCCGAGGCTGTCCGCAACGCAGGACGCATCCTCAAAGAGGGTGGCGCGCAGTCCGTGAAACTGGAGGGCGGACGCGCCCAGGCCCAAACCGTCAGTCGCATCGTCCAGAGCGGCATCCCCGTCATGGGACACATCGGCCTCACGCCCCAGGCCGTCAACCAGCTTGGCGGATACAGGGTCCAGGGCAGGAGCCTGAAGGCCGCCGTTGAGCTTATGGAAGACGCCCTCGCCCTCGAAGAGGCCGGGGCCTACGCCATCGTGCTCGAGTGCGTTCCCGCCCAGCTCGCCCGAATGATCACCGACCGCGTGGACGTGCCCACCATCGGCATCGGAGCCGGAGCCGGATGCGACGGACAGGTCCAGGTCTTCCACGACCTGCTCGGCCTCTACAAAGACTTCACCCCCAAGCACGCCCGCAAATACGCCCAACTCGGCGAGACCGTAACCCGCGCCACCTCCGAATACGCCCGCGACGTCCGCGACGGACTCTTTCCCACAGACAAACAAAGCTACCGCCTCAAAAAAGAAGTCCTCGAAGCACTCTCCCAATACTCCACCAAACCCGTCTAAGCTGCGCATGGTCAACATCTAAGGTCAGAAAATTCGGGAGTAACAAATGAACAGCGCGCCGCGGTCGACTATATATATGGTGTTAGTTGTTATGAGTATAGTGGTCGTGGGATGCGACGACATCGCTTCTGCTGTAACATCGGAGCGCCGTTCTGAGCCTGACGTCCAACAGGTAAATAACGCACCAAGTGTCAATTTGCAGGACCTCCGCGCAGAGTATCAAGATAATGTGGTTCGTGCGGAGAAGGAATACAATGGTAAGCTAGTCAGATTTTCGGCAGAAATCGAGACTGTAGGCGTAACCAAGAACTCAGACAACCCGCGTACAAAAGATAGACCCTACGTGACAGTTTCCGATAGCAACGGGATGTACCGAGGGGTTAGAGGAAGTTTCTACTTTTTGGACGATGAGCAAGTGTCACTTTTGCAGCCAGAGAGACAGAGAGGCCAAGAGAGAGATTTCGTATGTCGGGTCGTTGAGTACAGCTCTGGCGCATTTCTCATGGATGAGTGCATCATTTTGCGCTAACCTCCATTCGGAGTGTACTGTATTGAGGATGAGTCAAACTTGCTCGGCTACTACCCGTATGAATTATACGATTTCGTTGTGAGTACGCCGTGAATTGCCAAACCGTAGGGGCGGGTTTGAAACCTGCCCGTCCCTCGGTAGTAGGACGCAAACCCAAATACGCATATATGGCCGCATCACAGCAACTTGGTATTAGGCCGTCAATCAAGAACAATTGGCATTGGATACGGGTAGTTGCCATCCGGTCATCATTAGACTAGCAATGCCGCCACGTACATACGAGTCCGACCTCGAAGCCGTCATCAAAGACATGATCGCCATCATATCCCTCAATCCAACCGACCCCGACGCCTACTTCCGACGCGGCAACGCTCACTCCAACCTAGCCCACTACCCCCAGGCCAGGGACGACATGCAAAAGGTCATTGAGCTAGACCCCACAAACCCCCTCGCCCACAACAACCTCGGAGTCGCCAACCTCTGCCTCGGACACTTCCAGGAGGCCGTCCAAAACACCACCGACGCCATCCACCTCGACCCCGACTACCGCGACGCCTACCACAACCGCGCCCTAGCCCGAACCGAGACCGGCGACCTCCACCGCGCCCTCGCCGACTTCACCCGCGCCATAGACCTAGAAGTCTGGCCGAAAAGTGGTAGAAAGGGTCTATACTCCTGGCAATCCATGATGGGGGAGAGCGATCTGAGCAGAGAGGCTTATGGGAGGCCGACCGGCTGTACATAGACCACGTGGGTCGTGGGAGCTTCTACGGTCTGCTGGCC
>JAKZVY010000108.1:0-11582 GCA_047515825.1 Dehalococcoidia bacterium | reverse complement strand
GAGCATAGATGAAGTATCAGACTCCGACCAGTTCCTTCATGCCGACATCAGCCTGAAACGGTATTATATGCTTTTGCGTGAATCATAAAGACTTCTACGTGTTGGCTTCTACGAAGTTGGTCGACTACCACTTCACCGGAGACACCCAATGCCTCCCCCTCTACCGATACACAGAGGACGGCGAGCGTGTCTGCAACATCACCGGCTGGGCCATACAGCACATCAACGACTACTACGCCAAGCGGTGGGGCAGTGACTTCCACGACATCTATCCCGACGGAGTCTCGGCCGAGGAGATATTCGCCTACACCTACGCCGTGCTCCACGATCCGGTGTACCGATACGACTACAAGGTCGATCTCCTGCGAGAGTTCCCGCGCCTGCCTCTGTATCACGACTTCGATCTGTGGGCCAAGATGGGCGGTGAGCTGCTGGATCTCCACATCGGATTCGAGTCTGCAGAACCCTACCCGCTGAAACGACTGGATAGTAGTGGACAGGCAACGCGTGCCATCCTCCGCGCCGACAAGGAGCGCGGCATCATCATGCTGGACGACAAGACCACGCTTTCCGGCGTGCCCCCCGATGCTTGGCGGTACATGCTCGGCAGTCGCTCGGCCCTCGAATGGGTGCTCGACCAGTACAAAGAGAAGAAGCCGCGAGACCCGACCATCCGCGATCGCTTCAACACCTACCGCTTCGCCGATTACAAGGAGCAGGTGATAGACCTCCTCAAGCGCGTCTGTACCGTTAGTGTCCAGACGATGGGAATAGTTGACCGCATGGCCTACTGGGACGGGGATGAGTTGATCGTGTTTGGTGACAGGGACCAGGATGAGTGAGGGATGATCGGGCTGTCACAGTGGGCCAGTGAAACTGGATAGTCGGATAAGGATGACGAAACGGATCGGGTTCAGAATGCACAGAGTCATATCTACGGTCGCGATAATTGTGACTGGCGCCCTTTGGCTTGGATTCTTGACAGGGCTGGCTGAGGCACAGGAACCCACCCCTGTGCCAGCACCGACGGACTCTGAGTCGTTGGCCAAGAGCTTCAATCTCTGGACCGTCGCCGCGCAAGCAGTTCTTACGTCTGTCGCGATCGTCGCTGGGGGCATCTTCGCATGGCGGAGAGGGTACATTTTCAGGCTTGGGCAGCCACACTTGACAATAGCTCACGACGTTACCCACAGGCAGGTTAGCCCCGGGTACACTCACATTGAAGTAACCGCAACACTGCACAACAGATCACGAGTCAAGGTAGAGATTCGAAATGGTCTGTTCACCATACAGCAGATAGCTCCAACAACGGATGAAGATGTGGAGAACCTGTATGCTCAGACATTCGACCGCGGCGGTAGATACCAAGATTTGGGTTGGAGGGCTTTGGAGGAAATCCCAAGGGTCTGGAACAAAAACGAACTCATAGCTGAACCAGGCGAATCGGTGACAGCCACATTCGAGTATATCGTCCCGGATTATGTTCGGTCTGTTCTCCTGACGACTTACTTCTACAACCTGAGAGTCATGGGTAAGATTGACGACCACACGTATCCACCCGATGCCCAGAGAAGAAGTCGACTGTGGCTTTGGAAAGTATCGGGACCTAGGGGTTGGACAAGAACCACAGCCCACGATATGCTAATCGATAATGGTAGGGTGGATTCCAAAACCCCCGAGAGGTGAGTGCGTGATGGCGCAGTTTAGATTTCTCAAGCGTAGAGTGCCTGAAAAAGTCGAGGAGTTCGGAGCCGTGGAGAGGAAAGTAGGCCCCCTGGTACCACGGAATGATGGCAAGCCACCTGGCATCAGGCCTGGGCAGAGTGTGCGAGTGAAAGGCAAACAGGACACGAAGTGACGGTTCGTCTGCCCATACGCAGCCTTCCTTGACACCCATCGCCGCCCGTCCGCTATACTGAACCCACAGTAGATACGCCAAAGGCTGAGAACAGGACTAGTAGCTCCCCAATCGGGGCCTCAGAGAGCCGGGGCAGGTGAGAGCCCGGCGCTCGCGAGGGGGACGAATGGCCCTGGGAGCCGCCAACCGAAGCCGGACATCACGGTTGTAGGCTTGGCCGGAGAGGGCACCGTTATCGAAGCCCAGGGCATTGAGGCTTCCGGCCTCCGTGCCTGACAAGAGGTTGTCCGCCTCGGCGGACGACGAGCTAGGGTGGCACCACGGAAAATCAGACCCGTCCCTTTGAGGGGCGGGTTTTTCGTTTCTGACAGAATCCGGCCTCAGTACCGGCATCGAGGGTGCAACTGACGACAATCGGAGGAATCATGACTACGACTACACAATCTCCGGCAGCGGTCGAAGGGTCCGCTGAGTCCCCAGCCCGTCGCCGCGTATTCAGCGGTGTTCAACCCAGCGGAGACCCGCAGCTCGGCAACTACATAGGTGCGTTCAAGCAGTGGGTCGAGCGGCAGGACGAGAAGGAGAACTTCTTCTGCATCGTGGACCTCCACGCGATCACCTCGTCGTTCGACCCTGAGGACCTGCAACGCCAGACCCGCGAGCTGGCCGCGGTGCTGTTTGCCTGCGGTCTTAGCCCGGACAAGAGCACGCTGTTCGTCCAGAGCCACGTCACCGCACATGCCGAGGCGTGCTGGATTCTCAACTGCGTCACTCCCGTCGGCTGGCTGGAGCGCATGACCCAGTACAAGGACAAGGCCGCCGGGATGGAGAGCGTATCCACCGGACTGCTCGACTATCCCGTCCTCATGGCCGGGGACATCGTACTGTACAGCGCCCACGAGGTGCCCGTGGGTGACGATCAGCGCCAGCACGTCGAGCTGACCCGCGACATCGCCGTCCGCTTCAACCGCCTGTTCGGAGAGACGTTCGTCATCCCGGACGCGGTCATTCCCGAGGTCGGCGGACGGGTTATGGGACTCAACGACCCGCGCGTCAAGATGTCCAAGAGCTACTCACACGTCAGGGGCCACGCCGTCCGCATCTTGGACGAACCCAAGGAGATCGAGCGCTCCATCATGAGAGCGGTCACCGACTCAGGAAACGAGATAGTCTTCAGTGACGATCCCGAAAAGGCCGGGGTGAACAACCTGCTTGGGATTTACAAGGTCATGACCGGACGAGCAGAGGCGGAGGTCGAGCGCGACTTCGCCGATGCGCGCGGGTACGGCGACCTCAAGCGCCGCGTCGCCGAGGTCGTAATCGAAGAGTTGCGGCCTATCCAGGAACGATACTACGACCTGATGTCCGACGTGGCCGAGCTCGACAGACTGCTCGCCGTCGGGGCCTACCATGCTCGCGAGGTGTCCGGACCGAAGCTACAAGAGATGAAGGAACGGGTGGGATTCGTCCTGCCCGCGTGAGGGACCGCGAAATGTACTATCCGTCACTCGAAGAGGTCCAGTCCCACATGGGCAGCGCCAACCTTGTGCCAGTGTATCGTGAAATCAACGCCGACCTCGAAACCCCCGTGTCGGCCTACCTCAAGGTTGCGCGCGGCCCATACTCGTTCCTTCTGGAGAGCGTTGAGGGCGGCGAGCGAATCGCGCGATACAGCTTCATCGGCACTGACCCCATGGAAGTAATCAGGACCGGTCCTAACGAGGATCTGGGCGCGGTGGACCCCCTGGAGCCGGTCGAGCGGATGCTGTCCAAGTACAAGCTGGCCGAAGTCGACTACCTGGACAAGTTCAACGGCGGGGCCGTTGGCTACATCTCCTACGACGCCGCGCGCTATTTCGAGAATCTGCCGACCCCGGATACCGATCCGCTGGACGTGCCGGAGTCGATCTTCATGATGATGACCACCTACCTGGTGTTCGACCACGTGCGACACAAGATCAAGGTGGTCAGCCATGCCCATCTCGACGGAGACGCCAGGAGTGCCTACGAGGACGCGACCGCCCGTATCGACGACGTAATTCGCAGACTCAACACTCAGCCGCGGCTCCCCGAACCCAATCTCGACCAGCCGACCGACGCTGATGTCGAGTTCAACATGACCCGCGAGTATTACGACAGCATGGTGGAGAAGTCTCGCGAGTACATCATCGCGGGTGACATCATACAGACCGTTGTCTCGCAGCGGATGTCGCGCCCGACCTCGGCCCACCCGTTCCAGATCTACCGCTCCCTGCGCGCGATCAACCCGTCGCCCTACATGTACTACCTCGACCTCGACGGATTCCAGATCGTCGGAGCCTCCCCTGAGCTGCTTGTGCAGGTCGTGGATGGGCAGGTCGCGGTTCATCCCATCGCCGGAACGCGCCGCCGCGGCAGGAACGAGGCCGAGGACCTCGAATTGGAAGCAGAGCTTAGGAGTGACGAGAAGGAACGGGCCGAGCACATCATGCTGCTCGACCTCGGTCGCAACGACGTGGGGCGCGTGTCAAAGCCAGGAACCGTCAAGGTCACCCAGACGCTCGACATAGAGCGCTACTCCCACGTCATACACCTGGTGTCCCACGTCACCGGCCAGCTTCAGGACGGCTACTCCACCTACGACGCGCTCAGGGCCTGTTTCCCGGCTGGGACGGTATCGGGAGCGCCCAAGATCAGGGCGATGGAGATCATCGCAGAGCTGGAGCCGGACCGTCGCGGCGTCTACGCCGGAGCCGTCGGCTACTTCGACCTGTCCGGCAACATGGATACCGCCATCGCCATCAGGACGCTGGTCGTCAAGGACGGAGTCGCGCACCTACAGGCCGGAGGAGGGATAGTCTACGATTCGACTCCTGAGTTCGAGTACATGGAGACTCTGCACAAGGCAGGGGCGATGCTCACCGCCATAGACGAGGCCGAACGGGAAGTCGACATCTGAGACCAATGCATCCCCTCTCCCTTGATGGGAGAGGGCTAGGGTGAATGACACCACCTCATTCCTAACGGCCAGAAAGGAGACCAAGTTGATACTGCTGATAGACAACTACGACAGCTTCACCTACAACCTGTACCAGTACCTCTGCGAGTTGGGAGCCGATGTCACCGTCGCCCGCAACGATCAGATTTCGATAGAAGAGATCGAGCGTATGGCCCCGGAGCGCATCGTCATATCCCCTGGTCCCTGTACACCGGAGCAGGCCGGCATCTCGAACGTGGTGCTCCGGCGCCTAGGGCCTCGGACGCCTACGCTTGGCGTCTGCCTCGGCCACCAGTGCGTCGGCCACGCCTTCGGAGGCACGGTGGGCGGAGCCGGGGAGATAATGCACGGCAAGATGTCGATCATCTCTCACGACGGCAAAGGCGTCTTCAAGGAGCTGCCCAACCCGTTCGAGGCGATCCGCTACCATTCCCTGGCGGTGTATCCCGAAGACCTTCCCGATGAGCTGGAAGTGACCGCCTGGTCCGACTCCGGCGTTGTCATGGGAGTCCGCCACAAGGAGTACCCGATTGAAGGAATCCAGTTCCACCCGGAGTCGATAATGACCAGGGTCGGAAAGGACATTCTGCAAAACTTCCTCGACATGCCCGCTGATACTGCCGATTAAGGAGGCCAATGATGATACAGGATGCGATACAGATACTCGTCGACGGAGAGTCGCTCAGCGCCGACCAGGCGACGGCGGCCATGAATGAGATAATGACAGGGGAGGCGACGTCCGCCCAGGTCGGGTCTTTCTTGACCGCACTCCGTATCAAGGGAGAGACCGTCGACGAGATCACCGGAATGGCCCGCGTGATGCGGGAGAAGTCCCTCCACGTGTCGGTTGAGGGCGACGTCGTCGATACCTGCGGCACCGGCGGGGACGGCTCAGGCAGCTTCAACATTTCGACCACGGCCGCTTTTGTCGTCGCCGGGGCCGGAGTCGCGGTGGCCAAGCACGGCAATCGCGCCATGTCAGGCTCGACAGGCTCCGCCGACGTCCTAGAAGCTCTTGGAGTCAAGATCGCCCTCTCCCCGGAGTCGGTAGCGCGATGTCTGAACGACGTCGGATTCGGCTTCATGTTCGCTCAGGGATACCACCCGTCAATGCGCTTCGCCGCCGGGCCCAGAAGAGAGATCGGCATTCGCACCGTCTTCAACATTCTCGGCCCGCTGACCAATCCTGCCGGCACGGATAGGCAGGTGATTGGAGTCGCCGACCCGTCGATGGCCGATCGCATGGCCCATGTGCTGGGCCAGCTCGGGAGTCGTAAGGCGCTCGTCGTGCACGGATCCGACGGCATGGACGAGATAACGATCACTGGGCCGTCCACGGTCTGGCAGTTGGAGAACGGGGAGGTCACCGAGTTCGAGGTGACTCCCGGAGGCCTCGGCGTCTCGGTATCGTCCGCCGATTCAATTCAGGCGACAAGCGCCGAGCACAGCGCCCAGATAGTGCGCTCGGTGCTAGCCGGAGAGAGTGGGCCTGCGCGCGATGTCGTTCTGCTAAACGCTGCCGCCGCACTCGTGGCCGCCGACAGGTCAGGCTCGCTCGCCGCCGGGGTCGAGTTGGCCGCGAGATCCATCGACAGCGGCGACGCCCAGGCCAAACTGGACGCGGTTGTCGAGCTGAGTCAGTCGCTGGATTGAAACGCTTTGCCCCGCCGCTCGCACACGGAAGCATCAGGACTCTGGTTAGTATCCACGAAGTTCTTTAATATGTCATTCTGAACGCAGCGGAGCGGAGTGAAGAATCTAAAGTTTCCGCATTGCAGAATAACCGTTCCATCACCAACCACTCTTATGATGCTTCCCTCGCCATGTCTTGACAAGAACAACGGTTCATCGTTAGCCTAGTGTTCATGGGTTCCAAAATCAACAGCCGCACGCTCTCCCAGAGTCAGACAATGGTCAACGATAACTCGTCTCCGAAGATGTCGAATTACCCTAATCGGGGGCAGATGCGGCAGGTGCGGCAGATGCGCGGCAGCTTTAAATCTGAAAACTGCCGCAGACTCCAAAGCTGGACCGCTCCTCGCTCAGCTTTGAGCGCGGCAGGTGCGGCAGCTGCGGCAGGTATTTTCAAAAAACTTTTTCCACAGACTCTTAGACTGCCTACTCACCCCCGCTCCCACTGAACGGAACGGTCCTGAGCCAAGGAGAATGACCGCATGCCTGCCCCTGCGTTCTGGTAGAATACGCTTGAAAGAGGGTTGTACGCGGAGTCGGCGCCGGTGTATACGATGTCCGTGCGAACGATACGTGATTTCGTGGGAGAGCTATCGACATGGTGGTAAGAGCCGACTCTCCTGACATCCTCAAGAAGATAGTCGAAGTCAAGAACAGGGAAGTCCGACGCCTCAAGAGCGATGTCCCCATTGACGACCTCGTGCGGCGGATCGACTCACAGCCCGACCCGCTGGCGTTCGGCAACAGGCTCGTAGGCAGCCGGATAAACGTCATTGCCGAAGTGAAGAGAGCTTCGCCTTCTAGGGGAGTGCTTCGAGAGAACCTCGATCCTAGCTGGGTCGCGACCAGGTACGTGGAAAACGGAGCGGCGGCGGTTTCGGTGCTGACCAACCGCGACCACTTTCACGGAAGCTTAGAAGACCTTGAAGCGGTGGCGACGGTCGCCCACGCCGCGTCGATTCCCGTCCTCAGAAAAGAGTTCATCTTCGACCCATATCAGGTTCACGAGGCTCGGGCATACGGCGCGGACGCTATTCTCCTGATCGTGTCCATGCTGAACCGTGCCCAGCTCGAATCTCTCAAGGAGCTCGCAGAGAGCTACGGCATGGAGACTCTAGTGGAGGTCCACGACGAGGAGGAGCTGGCTGAAGCCGTCGCGGTGGGATATAAGATCATCGGCATCAACAACCGCAATCTGAGGACGTTCCACACAACGTTGGACATCACCCTCACGCTCGGCCCGCTCGTCCCCGAGGACTGTGTGCTGGTGAGCGAGAGTGGTATGAAGTCCGTCGACGACCTCAAACTGGTCGCCGATGCTGGAGCATCGGCTGTCCTCATTGGGGACGCCCTCGTAACCGCCCCCGATCCCGGCGCCAAACTGAAAGAGCTGCTGGGATGACACTCTTCAAGATCTGCGGCCTCCGCGACCCGAACAGTGCGCTCGTGGCCGCCGAGTCCGGCGCCAGCTTCCTCGGATTCGCGTTCGTCGAAGGTGTGCGAAGGCAGCTCTTGCCGGAACGGGGTGCCGAGGTCATATCCGAGTATCGAAAGATTGCGGGAAGCGATGGCCCCAAGCTGATCGGCCTGTTCGCCAATCAGCCCGCCGAATTCATCGACTCCGTTGCCAAGCTCTGCGGCCTCGACTACGCCCAGCTCTGCGGCGATGAGCCGCCGGACTTCTGGAACGGTCTGTCCATCCCGGTAATCAGGCAGGTCAAGGTCCGCGACGACCTCGATAAACCCGACGCGGTGGCCCTTGCCGTTCGAGACGTCGAGGCGGCCCTCGGCGCTGGGCATCTTGCGATGCTCGACAAGCACGTCGCTGGCGCGCTCGGCGGCACGGGAGTTTCATTCGACTGGGAAGTGGCCCGCGAGATCGCGCGCGACCACAACATATTCGTCGCCGGAGGCCTCACTCCTGAGAACGTCGCTCATGCCATACACGTGGCCCGACCCTGGGGTGTCGACGTCTCCAGCGGCGTCGAGACAAACGGAGAAAAGGACGCCGCTCGCATCCGTGCGTTTGCCAGGGCGGTTTCGACAGCGTAGGCGTGAGTCAATGCCAAGACCGATTGAGCTCAACCCCCATTCAGTCGTCATAGACGCCCCCCGCGAGCTGGTCTTCCAGATGCTCACAGCGTTCCGCCGAGGTAGGGTCGCCGGAGACAACACCGAGTCCACACGTCTAGTTTCAGAAGACGGCGATACCAAGATAGTCGAGTTTCATACCAAAGCCGGCCCGTTCACCTACAAGACTGTCGAGGAAGTCACCCTATCCAAACCCGACTCAATCGCGTTCAGGCACCTCGAAGGTCCCCTCCACTTCTCCGAGGAGAAGTTCACTCTTGAAGAAACCCCCGATGGCTGCACGCTTCTCACCCACAGCGGAAGCTTCATCTGGAGCTGCTTCCCGTTCTTCGGCTGGTTTGGCGGAATGATCTACACCCGTCCCATGTTTCACAGGGTAATAAAGAGGCACCTCGCCGCCGTCAAGAAAGCCGCCGAGGCCCGCGCCGCCCGCAGTCACGTCTTCCGGCGCCGCCAGACCACCCGCGCCTAGACCCTCCCATCTCTGTATGCTATCTTCATTGCGGAATCCGAGACCTGAAAGGTGGGTTTGAATGTACTCCCATGACGTGCTCATAATCGGCGCTGGACTGGCGGGGATGAGGGCTGCTCTCTCCGCCCGCCAGAACGGTGTGGACGTGGCCGTCATATCCAAAGTCCACCCAGTCCGAAGCCACTCCAACGCCGCGCAGGGGGGTATCAACGCTGCTCTCGAGCACGCCGGAGACGACTGGCGCGATCACGCCTACGACACGGTCAAGGGCTCCGACTACCTCGGAGACCAGGACGCCATCGAAATCATGTGCCGCGAAGCTGGCTCCGAAGTGATCCAGATGGAGCACTACGGTGTCACGTTCAGCCGAGACGAAGAGGGTAGGCTCGGCACCCGCGCGTTTGGCGGGCAGGGGAAGGCGCGCACGTTCTTCGTCGCCGACTTCACCGGTCAGGCCCTTCTTCACGTGCTCTACGAGCAGATAATGCGCGCGGGCGTACGCGTTTACGAAGAGTGGTTCGTCCTAGACCTGATTATCGAAGATGACGAGTGCGTGGGCGCGGTAGTCATGGAGATACGCACCGGAGACGTTCACGTCATCAGGGCCAAGTCGGTCATTCTGGCCGCTGGCGGACTCGGCAGGGTCTTCGAGCCTTCGACCAACGCTCTCATATGCACCGGCGACGGCATGGGACTCGCCTATCGCTCAGGCGCGTCGCTCATGGATATGGAGATGGTCCAGTACCACCCCACCACGCTGAAAGGTAGTGGAGTCCTCATTACTGAGGGCGCGCGGGGTGAGGGGGCGCATCTGCTTAACTCGGAGGGCCAGCGCTTCATGGAGCGCTACGCCCCAAACATGATGGAGTTGGCGTCCCGCGACGTGGTCTCCCGCGCCGAGCAGACCGAGATCAACGAGGGCAGGGGAGTCGATGGTTGCGTGCTCCTCGACATGAGGCACCTCAGCGAGCGCGTGATCCGCGAGCGGTTGACCCAGATTCTGGACATAGCCCGCGACTTCGCGAATGTCGACCTGCTCCAGGAGCC
Source organism: Dehalococcoidia bacterium (assembly GCA_047515825.1). Classification (GTDB taxonomy): domain Bacteria; phylum Chloroflexota; class Dehalococcoidia; order Lucifugimonadales; family UBA1123; genus VXRN01. The sequence continues at coordinate 1,445 of JAKZVY010000108.1, read as the reverse complement.
GGTGCCCATCCGCCCCGGAATGCACTACCAGATGGGTGGGGTCAAGACTGACGTGGACGGCCAGACTCCCGTTCCCGGCCTGTACGCGGCCGGCGAAGTCGCCTGTGTGAGCGTGCATGGGGGCAACCGGCTGGGCGCGAACTCGCTCCTCGATACTCTCGTCTTCGGACGGCGGTCCGGCGAGCACGCCGCCGATGTCGCCAAGTCCAAGCAGCACAGGGAGCTGGACGACTCCGCCGCTGACGGTCAGAAGAACGAAATCCAGAGACTGCTGGACAACGAACGAAACGGCGACATGTTCGGCCAGATCCGGCTGGACATGGGCGCGGCCATGAACGAACACCTCGCCGTTTACCGCCAACAGGCGGGCATGGAGTCGGCGCTGGACACCATCCGGTGCCTCCGAGAGCGGTACCAGTCCGTGTACGTTCAGGATAAGGGCAAGACTTGGAACACCAACCTGGTCTTCACCCTTGAGCTTGGGTTCATGCTCGACTGTGCGGAGACGATCACCCTCTCCGCCATTGAGCGCAAGGAGAGCAGGGGAGCGCACACCCGTGAGGACTTCCCAGACCGCAAAGATGAGGAATGGCTCAAGCACATCCTCGTCAGACACACCGAAGACGGCCCCTCGCTGGAGTATCTGCCCATCGTAATCACCCAGTGGGAGCCGCAGGTCAGAAGCTACTAGCGGGAAACTCCTCCCTGCCACCAACAAGGAAGCTACATGCAAGTCACCCTTAAAGTCAGAAGATTCGACCCGGACTCGGACCGGCCCGTACCCCGCTACCAGGAGTACGAGCTTGAGATGGCCGAGTCCAACACCGTCCTCGATGGGCTGATACGCATACGCGAAGAGTTCGATGGGACTCTCGCCCTGCGCTGTTCGTGCCGCAGCGCGATATGCGGCTCTTGCGCTATGCGAATCAACGGCCAGGCCGGTCTGGCCTGCAACACGCTGCTTATCAACGCCATACCAAAAGATGGCGGGCCGATCGTGGTCGAGCCTGCCGGCAACCTTGAAGTAGAGAAAGACCTCATAGTCGACTTCGGCCCGTTCTGGAGCAAAATCCGAGCTGTGCAGCCCTGGCTCCAGCCGGATGGACCCGAGCCTGAGACCGAGTACATCGCGCCCGCCGAGGACATGCAGCATCTGACCGGCGTCATGGCCTGCATCATGTGCGGAGCTTGCGTCTCGGACTGCACCGTACTCGAAGTTGACGATAGCTTTCTGGGGCCTGCGGCGCTCGCCAAAGCGTACCGGTTCGTCCGCGACCCCCGTGACGACGCCGACACCTCCCGGTTGGGGGCGCTCGACGAGTACGGCGGAGTCTGGGACTGCACCCGGTGTATGCAGTGCGTCGAGGTCTGCCCCAAGGGCGTCGACCCGATGGGCCGCATCATGGCGCTCCGAGACCGAGCGATGGATGAGGGCTTCACCGGTA
>JAKZVY010000107.1:0-10048 GCA_047515825.1 Dehalococcoidia bacterium | reverse complement strand
TCAGTTGATTGAGGTTCAAGTCTGAAAGTTTCATTTACCTACCCCTGTCAGCCCCGAGGGAGAGGGGGTCAGTCGTCCTGCTCACGGACCTGTGTCCTGAAAGCGGAAAGAGAGTGTCAAAGTAAGGTGATATACTTGATTGACCCTAATCGGGGTTGAAACCTAAGACTATCAAGGCGTCTCGCGCTGGTCTGGCGTCAGGCAAGCCGTCACAGAGAGGTAACCAGCATGACGACCGGCAACATTCCTTCCGAGCAGGAAGTTCTGGGATATTTCGACTCGCTGTCCAACTGGGGGCGGTGGGGAGACGACGATCAGATGGGTACGCTGAACTTCCTGGGGCCGGACAAGGTCAAGCGAGCTGTATCGCTCGTGGAAGATGGCACGACCGTGTCGTGTGCGAGGACCGTCATGTTCGAGCCCGCGCCCGACAATCCAATACCGCCCATTCACTTTATGACCGAGAGCGGCGAGGGTTGGGCCACCGGCGACAAAGTCACGTCCCGCACGGCGCAGGGTTCCACTGATTTCTTCGGTATGATCTTCCACGGCTACACGATAACGCATGTGGACAGCCTCGCCCACTTCTTCTGGGAAGGCAAAATGTACAACAACCAGCCCGCTCACCTGGTGGCGACAGGGTTGGGGGCAACCGTTGAGTCCATAGAGCTCGCCAAGGAGGGCATCGTCACGCGAGGTGTTCTTGTGGACGCGCCGATGATCCGGGGCGTCGATTGGCTGGAGCGCGGCGAGGGTGTCATGCCCGAAGACATACTGGCAGCCGAGGAGCGCTGCGGTTTCAAGATCGAAGAGGGCGACGTTCTTCTTGTACGCACTGGGAACCTTCATCGAAGAAATACAGAAGGACCGTGGAACCCTCGTGAGGAGGGGTCGTCGGCGTGTCAGGCAGCATGTCTGCCGCTGTTCCACGAGCGAAGCATCGCGATGCTGGGAAGCGACACAGGTAACGACGTGATGCCAACAGGGTACCCAAGCATGAGCAATCCAATTCACCAGGTAGGCATCGTGGCGATGGGTATGTGGATACTGGACAACGCGAACCTGGAAGAGCTGGCGCAGGCATGTCGCGAGCGTAACCGCTGGGAGTTCATGCTTTCGATAGGACCGCTGCGTCTGAACAACACGACCGGATCGCCGGTCAATCCGATAGCCATATTCTGATTCTGATGCTTGAACTGCTTCCCAAGTCCAGTTCGCTTGACCGTGTCGAGCCACTCCTCGGGAGCGGCGAGCGCCTAGTGTCCAGTTTCGGACCGTACCACGCTACTTCAAGGAGAGTGATACTGGTCAACGAGCGCAGGGGAGCAGCGTACACTCACGAGCTACCGTACACAGAGTTGGAAAGCATCACGGAAGTTAGGGCGTCGGACCACAAGCGACTGGTGGTAGGAGCCACGCTAGTAGTAGCGGGTATGCTCACGCTGTTTGCCTGGTTTCTAATTGCGCCAATCGTGGCGATAGTCATGGGCATAGTAGTTCTTCTCCAGGGTTCAATCGGCCGCCCCGCGTACTATCAACTGAAAGGGCGCGAAATGGAGGGGCGCGATCTGCACAGATGGCAGATCCGGTACTATGGGGCCGGCAGCTTTATCGCGTCGATTGGCGCGATGACCGGAATCGAACCGACAAAGGCCTAAGTGGCCGTTACGAGTTGCCGGTGGGGTCGGTAGACCGTAGTGACTCGGGTCGTGAGGCCACGATCAGGTCGAGTAGGTCCGCGACCTGATTGACGTCGCTCACCTGGTAGTCAGCGGCTTCGATAAGAAGCTCGGGTGTCTCGTTTGAGGCGACTGCGACTCCGACTGTACGTACGCCTTCCAAGGCAGGCAGTCTGCGCATTCCGTCGATATCGGTCGTGTCGTCTCCGACAAAGAGAAGCGTGTCGAGTGAGTGCTGTGAGGAGAGATAGGCGATGGCATCGCCCTTGGTGATAGTCGTTGCGGGTCTGATCTCCAGCACCATCCGTCCCCAGAACGAGTCCAGCATGTCCGAGCCAGGAGCACGGTTGATTGCCCGCCTCAGCTGGCGCTCGACAGCCTTTACGTCTTCGACCTGGCGATAGTGTATGGAGGCGCTGAAACGCTTGTCCTCGTAAACGATGCCGGGTACGTCGACTGTCCGTCTTATGTACTCGAGAGCCTGGACTATGCCAGCCGGCGCGGAGGCTGACAGGACTCTCAGCTGTCCATTCACGATAGACTCGGCACCGTGATTGCCTACATAGGTGACGCCCGGAATAGCGACCCTAGCGGCGACATCTCGGACAGCGCGACCTGACAACACCGCCACCAAGGAGAACTTGCTCACTGCCACATCGAGCGCCTCCGCGATTCGCGGGTGGATTACCGCAGATGCAGGCGTCGGGGCAATCTCCGAAATGGTGCCGTCGAAATCGAGGATAATACCCGGGCGATTCGCCTCGGCGACGGCATGGATAGCGGTTGGATTGCAGAGGATGTTCGAGATAGTCAATTCAGGAGTGTTGCGACTGCCTTAGCAAGGAGGTTTGATGCCAGTTTGACTTTGTACTCATTGTCCGTCATTGGTCGAGCGTCGCGGACGGCAATACGTCCTAGCTCCGGGGCATTCACATTGGCTGAAAACGACCCGACGATCGCGTCGGCAACGTCGGGCAGGGCGTATGGCACGGGCGCCACACCGCCGAGTGCAAAGCGCGCGCGGGAAACTATGCCGTCCTTGACAGCAACGCTCGCAGCAACGCTGACCAGAGCAAAGTCGTACGCCTGGCGCTCCTTAGCCTTCAGGTAGATGCTCCGGGCGTTGTCCGGTGCAGGAATGAGTGCGCGTGTCACAATTTCGCCAAAGTCGAGCGCGGTCTCGGAAAGTAGGTCTTGCTGAGGACCCACAAAGAACTGCGATATGGGCATCTGTCGCATTCCCTGGGCGTCGAATACTTCAATGGACGCATCGAGTGCGGTCAGCGCGACGGCAGTGTCAGAAGGATGAACGATATGACAGCCTTCCGCGCCCAGAATGGCATGGTACTTGTTCAACCCCGCAATGGCGAAGCAGGTGTCTCCGCCCTTCTTGAGACAATCGAACAGCGGACTGCGATAGTACCAGCACCGAGGGCGCTGACAGAGATTGCCCCCCAGGGTCCCAACGTTCCGTATCTGAGGCGTTGCGACTGACTCGGCCGCCTGAGACAGGGCGGTGTATTCGCCACGGACGTTGTCGTCAGCTTCGATATCAGCCAGGGTAACCAGGCTGCCAATCGAGGCTCCCTTTTCCGAGAATTGGATGCTGTCGAGACCTTCAATTCCGGTTACGTCGATCAGGGCGGCGGGAGACGCGGTGCCCTCTTTGACCTCACCGAGTATGTCTGTGCCGCCAGCCAGTATCGCCGCTTCACCGGCGCGCTGGCTGAGCTCTTGGCGCGCCGCGCCAAGAGTGGTCGGGCTGAGAATCTCAAATGGCCTCATGGGACGTTATCCGTTTCCAGTTCGGCGAGCAGGTTGAGAACCTTGTCGGGTGTGGCCGGAAGGTCGCGAACCTCGACGCCGGTAGCATCGCGGATGGCGTTGACCACCGCGGGAGCGACGCCTACGCTAGGTGGCTCTCCGAGAGCTTTCGCGCCGTAGGGACCGACCGGATCAACTACGTCGGCGAAAATCACCTCGATATCAGGGTACTCCAAGATTGTTGGGCTCTTATGCTCAAGGAAGCTGGCGTTGAGGGTGGCCCCAAAGTTGGGGTCGGTAAGCATCTGTTCAGTAAGAGTGAATCCAAGCATCTGGGAGACTCCGCCCTCAACCTGGTTAACCGCAAGGCGCGGGTTAAGTATCCGGCCGGAGTCGTGGGCAGCGACGTAGCGCAAGACCCGAACAGCTCCGGTGTCGGTGTCGACCTCGACCTCGGCAAAGTGGGCTCCGAACGAGTTGACAACGTATTCGGCGCTGCCGGGAGAGACAGAGGCTTCGACTTCGACAGGTCCCGTATGCTCCGCGAGCTCGGCAAAGGACAGCGGATGCCCAGATGGCGAGCCGACTCCGAGTTGGTCGAATTCGAGATCAGACTCGGGCAGGTCAAGCACCTCCGACGCGGCGGTCAACAGGCAAGCACGAAGGTCAGAGGCAGCCTGTTTGACGGCGAGTCCGGCAGAGAAAGTCACGGTTGAACCGGCGGTTATCGGCGAGTCAGGCGTGTTGGCAGAGTCGCCAAGGGTCTCGCTCACCTGCTCGTAGGTTACTCCGAGAGCCTCTGCGGCGATCTGGGGCAGCACCGTCGCGCTTCCCTCGCCGACGTCCATGACTCCGGAGATCAACATGAATGTGCCGTCAGCCTGGAGACGCATCCTTGCAATGGAACGACCACCGGGACCTCCGCGATAGACGAATATCGCCATTCCCCTGCCCCGCTTGAGACTTCCCTCAGTGACGGAATTGTAGTCGTTCCATCCGAAAGACTGAGCGCCCCGTTCGATGCACTCGCGGAGACCATTGCTGGAAAATGGTATGCCGCCCTCGAGAGGCTGTGTATCTATGATCTCGTTGGGTGGAGTCGTACGCTCGCCGGGCTGACCCTCGGGGCCAACGTGGTTCTTCAGTCGGAAATCGACAGGATCCATGCCGACAGCGCGGGCGGCCCGATCGACGATCAATTCGAGGGCGAAGTGCCCCTGGGGAGCACCAAGGGCCCGGTACGAGCCACCTGAAGGCGTGTTGGTGTACGCCAGGTAGCCATCGTAGCGAACGTTGGGACAGCGGTAGAGATACAGCGCCCCCTGCCCTGCCCTGCGGACTACACCAGGGCCGGACGACAGGTAAGCTCCGGTGTCCATGATCGTGGTGGCGTGGACTGCGGTCACAGTACCATCCGACTTGACACCCATTCTGACGGTAGTGAACGTGCCGTGCCTGTGGCGGCCCGCGACGATCTCCTCCTCGCGAGTTGCCTCTATCTTTACGGGGCGGTCCGCACGTCGAGCGAGAATCGCGGTTAAGACGGAAAGGCGTGTCTCATCCTTGTTGCCGTAGCCTGCCCCCATTGCGGCGCCAATGACCCTGACGCGGTCCCTGGGGATGGTCAGTGCGAGCGACAGGAGCAACTGGTCCTGGTGGACGCCACGACTGGACTTCCACACGGTGAGACCGTCTCCGTCCCATGAAGCCACGGCGACGCGAGGTTCGAGCGCGGCCCCTGAGTGTGCGGGAGTGCTGAAGGTGTCTTCGACTATAATGTCTGCCTCGGCGAAGCCCTCTTCGACGCTGCCTCTTTCCAAGACAATCGGTTCGCCTCCAGCGAGGTTGCCGCCTTGGTGAACAGGAGGAGCGGCGGGCGCTATCGCGGCGCGGGGGTCGGTAACGAACGGGAGCGGGGCATATTTGACCTCTATCAAGTCGAGGGCGTGCTGGGCGATGTATTCGTCGTCAGCGGCTACTGCGGCTACTTCGTCGCCGACGAAGCGCACCTCAGTGTCGAGTATCGGGACGTCCGGGGCGATGTTAGCGGCGGGCACGTCGAACGGCGTGACGATGGCGTGGACTCCGGGCAGGTCGTGCGCCGCTGTCGCGTCAATCGAGACAATTGTCGCGTGTGGGTGCGGACTTCGGAGTATCTTGCCGGTAAGCATACCGGGGAGCTGCACGTCCGCGGTGTATTTCGCCTCGCCCGTGAGCTTTCCAGGGAGGTCACGGCGGGGGACCGACTGTCCAATCGAGCCAGTCATAGCACGTTCCCCGCCGCCATAACTGATCGAATTATGGCTCCGTATGCGTTGCAGCGACAGATGTTTCCGGCGAGAGCGGAGCGGATTTCTTCGTCTGTCGGGCTCGGATTTTGTTCGAGGAGCGCTGTCGCGCTCATGAGGAATCCGGGGGTGCAATAGCCGCGCTGGGCGCCGTCGTTCTCCAGGAATGCCTGCTGTACCGGGTGAAGCGTGTCCGGGGACGACAGTCCCTCAACGGTACGGATACTGCTGCCGGAGATAGTGGCCGCCAGGGTCATGCAGGCGTTGACCGGCAAATCGTCCACCAACAAAACCGTGCAGGCTCCGCACTCCCCTCGGTCGCAGCCGCGCTTGGATCCGGTGAGGCCGAGCTCTTCGCGGAGAACGTGGAGCAGAGTCCAGCGAGTGTCGACTTCCAGATCGTGAGACTGGCCGTTGACTTCTATGTTGATGGGTAAGGTGTGCTGGGTCACTTTGGATAGTCCCACTCGATCCACCTGCCGTGGGCATTGCGCCGGGCCGATAGAAGCGTAGTCGTTTGTCTATTTACAATGCGGTCTACGGACATGCGCTCTCCCTCGGACGGAACGTGATACACGATTCGACGCTCAGACTCGCCCATGAGAATCTCGTAGAACGCCGAGCGGGCCTCGACGGGGAACTGGTTCAGGGTATGGCAGTGGAATACGCACAGCACGGCGTCGGCAGGAGCGTTCGCCAGGACGTTGGGCATGAGGGCCGCCGCGTCCCCTGCCAGAACTGTTGGCGGGTCTTCCAGCCAGATCTTCCTAGCGGCGGCAAGCAGCTCAGAGCGATCGGTATGGTCGGGCCAGACCAGCGCCATCATCCAGCGGTACTCTTCATCGTCGCTCAGATCCACAGGAGACAGGTCGATCCCGGTACGGAAGGAGACTGTCGGGAACCGCTCAGGGATAGAGGGCGTGGGAGTCCTGGTCTCTGCCTCGATCAGTACGTCGGAATCCGCGGGGCCGTACCTCGAGCCATCGGAGTACCTGTACTGATAGCTGTCCCAGAGTAAGTTGAGTCCGGCGCTGGAACCCACGTCGATCAGAGCTAGCGGTCTGCCGGGGTGTTCATTGGCGATAACTCCGAACGCGGGCATCAGGTATGAGCAACGCCTAATCTCGTTAGTCTGGACGCGCCGCGTACTTACAAGCTCACGTATGCCATCGTCATGGGCAGAGCAAAATCTGCTGAACGCCTGGGCGAGGCCGGGAGTGGGGCGACCATCCCTCGCACAACGGGCATAGTGGTCCGAGAGACTGTCGTCCGGGTAGTCCGCAAGCACACGCTTGACGGCAGAGAAGAAGAGGTTCGGAATCGGCTGGCCGACCAGACACTCGCGGGCGAGGTCCAGCAGGCAGGCGTTGGAAGCGACCGCCAAAGATAAGGCTTCATAGGTCGGCGATACCACGTTCAATCCAGACTCGCCCGAACATTCCTCGGCGGCAAAGGTCCTGAACCGAAGTGAAAGCGCGTCGTCCGAACGTTCGTTGGGTCCAAGCTGCTCAATGCGCCCGCGTCCCTGGTGTGTATCGATCTGGCGAAGGACCACGCGCTAACGGGCCGTGACCCCGCCGTCGATGACCAGCTCCGCGCCGGTCATGTAGGACGACTCGTCGGATGCCAAGAACAGCGCGCCGTATGCCACATCCATTACCGTACCAATACGCCTGAGCGGAACGCGGGCTTCCGACTCGGCACGGGCCTCCGGTGTTGCGAGGTTATCGGCGATCATCACGGTATCTATAGGACCGGGATGTATCGAGTTAGCTCGAATTCCTTCAGTAGCGTGCTGAATTGCAGTGTACTTCGTAAAGAGCCGGACGCTTCCTTTGGAGGCGCCGTAGGCACTGCCACGGGCGCTGCCGATCAGGCCGGCGGTGGAGGATATGTTAATGATAGAGCCGCCGCCCGACCGCTGCATGGCGGGGATAGCGTGTTTTGTGCCCAAGAATACACCCGTGGAGTTGACTTCCATGATTTCCCGCCACTCCTCCACGTCTGTGTCGACAATAGGAGTGCGCTTGTATATCGCCGCGTTGTTTATGAGGATGTCCAGACGTCCGTAAGTCTGAAGCGCGAAATCGACCGCGTTGCGCCATTCGTCTTCGCTGGTAACGTCGAGGTGTACATAAGACGCCTCGCCGCCGTTTTCGCGTATCTGCGCTGCTGTCGCCTCGCCCTCAACGTCAAGGATGTCCGCAAGCACGACCTTAGCCCCTTCGTCAACGAATAGCTGGCCCTCGGTCGCTCCCTGCCCGCGCGCGCCACCGGAGATCAGCGCAACTTTACCTTCTAGTCTCATATCTATCCCTCTGGCCCTCTGGGGTCGGGGCGAACGGCCCCGCTCTTGTCGGTCGTTCGTGATTGTATCATCGTGGGCAGTGTGCGCAAGACTCGGATATAATTGATCTCACCAGGAAAACAACAGCCCCCGCGCAGAGAGGTCTCAATATGGTTCTTCCACATACTTCGGACATGGCGCTCAAAGAGTGGGCGGTCGCGGTCAAGGCTCTCGGACGGGGTGAGCAGGCGCTGATCCTGCGCAAGGGCGGCATCCATCGCGATGACCGTGACTTCAGACTCGTGCATCCGGAGTTCCTGCTGTTTCCGACTTACCTGCACCAGAAGGCTGAGCTCATCAAGTCCACGCATCACGAGACGCTCCGAGAGACTGTGGATGAAGACGACACGCCGGGTGTGGTGGAGCTGGCGTACTACTGCCAAGTGGTAGACAAGTTCGAGATTCGAGACGAGTCGGCGCTGGATACCCTCTCTGACTTTCACATCTGGACGGACGACTACGCCCACAAGCGGCTTCACTGGCGTCCGAAGCAGCCGCTGACCGTCGCCCTGCTGCGCGTCTTCGAGATGGAACAGCCGCAGGCGCTGCCGGTGCTCGATGAGTATTCGGGATGCAAGTCGTGGGTGGAACTGGGCCAAGACGTACCGTTGGATACGATGTTGCCGGTCATGGACGATACGGAGTTCGAGCAGCATTGTGACGCCATCAGATCCGCGCTCGGGGCGACGCCGACGGCAGTCTGAGGCCTGGGCGTAAATTTCTGCCACTTATGGATAGTTTGCCTAAAGAAGAAGTCACCGCCTCTTTGGATACCGACCTTCGCTGGTATGACGGTTGCGCAGGTTCTCCGCTCGAGGGGCTGGCGACCATAGATGGTGAGAGCTACTAGATGAAGTATCGCCAGATAGGCAACACCGAGCTTACAGTTTCCGAGATCGGCGTGTCCCTGCGTCCGCTTGCGACCAACGACTACGGCCATGTCACCGAGCAAGACACCGTTAACCTGCTCACGCGGGCGTTCGACATGGGGTTCACGTACTTCGATACGGCAGACTCGTACACTGAGGGATACGGAGAACGCGTGCTGGCGCGGGCACTGGGTCGGCGGCGGCACGACATCGTGATCTCGACCAAGGCCGGATACGATTTCTACGGCCCTGTCATCGACCCAGGCGAGCGAGGGAAGTCGCGGCGGTGGACTCCGGGTTTCGTCCAGTACGCGTGTGAGCAGAGCCTCCGTCGGCTTGACACCGACTACATCGACCTGTTCCTGCTGCATCACCCAGATCCGGACGTGATCGACGACGACGAACTGTTCGGACTGCTGGATGACCTGGTTGTGGCGGGTAAGATGCGGTACTACGGGGTCATGCTGGACGACACCGCCGAGTCGGAGGAGACCGGTGAGGGTGCAATCGATCACAGGCAAGTGTCCGCAGTGGAGATGACCTACGGACTGCTGGAGCAGGAACCCGGTCGCAGCCTCATACGCAGGGCGCAAGACACTACGACGGCTATCATTTCGTACAATCCGAGCGCGTCAGGAGCGCTGGAGGACATCCGAGGTCGGGACGACGAGGCAACCAATCTGAACGAGCGATTGCGGCAGGAGGCGTTCGAGCGTTATCGGAGAGAGCGGGAGGCAGTCGTGGCCGCACTGCGGGAGTTCGGCGGTGATATAGGGACGTGGGCGATCAAGTTCGCGCTGGCGTCTCCGACGGTTGCATCGACGCTTCCCATCGCAACGTCCTACGCAAGGCTTCTGGAGCTAGCAGAGATCGCCGACCGAGACGAACTACCGAAGGAGTTCATCGAGCGGGCGTTCGAGGTTTACGACTCGGAGATCGGGAACAGGCAGGTCTGGAGAGACTAGGCAGTGTTGACATTTGATTATAAGGCAGTTCAACAACTCAATTTCGTCATTCCGGCGTAGGCCGGAATCCAGAACGGGCGCGATGTCCGCTTCCAAATGCACCTGGATTCCCGCTTTCGCGGGAATGACGGGAAAT
>JAKZVY010000106.1:0-7541 GCA_047515825.1 Dehalococcoidia bacterium | reverse complement strand
GAGCAGACTGTCAGGTAAAGTCGCCGTCGTCACGGGCGGAGCGCTTGGCATAGGCAGAGCGACGAGCCTTCGTCTTGCACAGGAGGGGGCATCGGTACTGATCGCCGACGTGAACATGGAGGAGGCCGCGAAGACCATAGCCGCAATCGCGGAAGAAGGCGGCAGCGCGTCCGCTATGCGGGCGGACGTGTCGATTGCGTCGGACATCGAAGCCATGGTCGACCGTGCAGTGTCGGAGTTCGGCAGGCTGGACATACTGGTCAACAACGCCTTTGCCGCCCCGCGAAGCGGAGGCGAGCGCATCGACGACGTGACAGAGGCTGAGTTCGACGAGGGAATGGGCCTGCTGGTCAAGGCGCACTTCCTCGCGACCAAGCACGCTGCGCCGCACATGCGCGCGGTCGGCGGAGGCAGCATCGTGAACATATCGTCGGTGCATGGACTGCTGGGCGCTCCCGGAGCGTTGGTCTATGAGACCGGCAAGCACGCCGTAATCGGCATCACGCGGCAGATGGCGACCGAGCTCGGCCCGGACGGGATTCGGGTCAACGCGATCTGCCCGGGCCACATCGTAACCGAGCGCGCCCAGGAGACCTGGGATCGTTTCCCAACGGGTCTGCCCTTCTTCGAGGACCAGTATCCGCTGCGGCGCACCGGCAAGCCGGTAGATATTGCGAACGCGGTAGTCTTCCTCTGCTCGGATGAAGCCAGCTTTATCACCGGACACGCGCTGGTCGTCGATGGCGGCCTGACTATCCAGCTTCAGGAGAATTTCGGAGTGCGACAGGCTCGGTTCGTTCGGCAGAATCCCGAGGTCGAGCTGCCCTACTGAGAGGCACCATTGAAAGGAAAATGAAGCATGTCCACAGTCAGCATAGATCACATCGCCATGCCCACCGCGAACGCCGAGAGGCTGATCGAGTTCTACAAGCGACTGGGTTTCACGATTAACGACGAGGATGAATGGCGCGCAGGAGAGGCGAACGCCTTCTCAATACAGGTGGGCGATTCCAAGATCAACGTCCACCCCGAAGGCCACACTGCAAGCCTTCGTGGGCCGACTGCAGTGCCCGGATGCACCGACATCTGTTTCGTCTGGGACGGCACGGCTGAGGAATGCGTCGAGATGCTGGAATCCGCAGGCGTGGAGATCATATCCGGCCCGGGCCCTAGGCGCGGCGCGCTGAAGCGCAGAAACGCCGTCAGTCTATACGCGCGCGACCCGGACCAGAACCTGCTCGAGTGGATGATATACCTGGACGAGTAAACGCACGCATCGTCTTCGTCTTACAGTCACGCCAGAATCCATCAAGCGGTGCGGCCCAGCCGCGTTGACGCTTTCGGTTCTGATTGCTACACTCGCGCCATGAACGGCGGAGCGGCATCTGTCCGTCCGATAGCCTGCTCCCCGCGGCTTCACATAACCACCTGAATCTCCCTGGAGGGCAACATGAGCACTACACACTCAGAACTGAACACAGACAGCCTACTTTGGATGTACCGGACGATGCGGACCATCCGAACGTTCGAGGAGCAGTCCCGACGCGAGGCCGACGCGGGCAAGCTGCGTGGTATGCACTCGTCGATCGGGCAGGAGGCCGTGCCGACCGGCGTCTGCGCCCACCTGCGCGACGACGACTACGTCCTCGGCACTCACCGGAGCCACCATCACTGCATCGCCAAGGGCGTCGATCTGAAGGAGATGATGGCCGAGCTGCTGGGCAAGGCCACGGGCACCAACAAGGGTAAGGGCGGCACCATGCACATCGCCGACATCAACAAGGGGATGCTCGGCGCGAACGGGGTAGTCGGATCGAACATCCCGGTCGCCACCGGCGTCGGCCTCAGCGCAAAGGTGAGGGGCACAGACCAGGTGAGCGTCGTCTTCTTCGGAGACGGGGCCTCCAGCCAGGGTGTGCTGCACGAGTCTATGAACCTGGCCAGCATCTGGGACCTCCCGGTGCTATTCGTGTGCGAGAACAACCGCTACGCGGAATCGACCCCGTTCGAGTTCACCGTCGCCGGTGCGTCAGTCGCCAACCGTGCCGCCGGATACGACATGCCAGGCGTTTCGGTTGACGGCCAGGACGTTATCGAGATGCACGAAGTGGCGGCTGAGGCGGTCGGACGAGCCAGGCGGGGCGAGGGTCCGACGCTGATCGAGGCGCACACCTACCGCTACCAGGGCCACTTCGGCGCCGACGACCCGCTCGGATACCGCTCTGAGGAAGAGGAAGAGTACTACAAGGGGCGCGATTGCCTGGTACGGCTCGAAAACTTCATCGTGGGCGAAGGATTCGCCGACGAGAGCGATCTGCGAGCTCTGGACGAGGCGGTTTCCGAAGACGTAGCGCAAGCGTCCATCTTCGCAGACGACAGCCCGTTCCCAGAGCCTGAAGAGCTCCTGACAGACGTGTACGTGAGGTATGGGTAGGCGAGTACCGAGCGAACTGGAAAGCCGGAGGGAGTCCATATGGAGCATATCCCCTGGTTGGAGGAACGCGTACTTCGCCATATTCAGCGTCTCGACCCTGGTAACGTCCTGCGTTATAGTTACCCATAAGGTCTCAAACAGAGGAGACGCCGGACTCGTAAAGACATACTTGTCGATCACCGAGTCGCTGGTATCTAATGGCGTAGCTCTGGCCATCGTCATCTACGCGACAATGGAGGTAATGGAGACGACTATGATTGTGGCCAACTACATCCGACAGAATCTTCTGGAACCGCTCAAGGAGAGACAGCGCGCCGAGGGCCGTGCCGAGTCCAACGCCAGGTGGCGGGACTGGAACGCACGTCGTGAGAGGGCAGAGGCCAACGGCGAGCCGTTCGACGAGCCGCCTCCGGACGCCGAGCCGAAATGACTGGCACGCCCTATGAGCTACCGCTGACACTAATCAGGAGACCGGTATGCCGAAAATAAATGATAGACAGAAAATTCTTGGAGCTGCACTCCTCCAGATTGCCAAACACCCGAATTTCACATCAATCAACCGTGCGAATCTCCTGAATGACAACCAACGCAGTGGGTTCGTCGTTCACGACGACGACGACAACAAGATAGGAGTGTACCTGCGATTCTGCATGCAGCCGTCTCCGCCATACACCGAGTACAAGTTTAACTTCGCACGTCAGGCGAAAGATGATCTCCAGAAACTCAACGACATTTGCGACAAGACATTCCTTGCGTTGATTTGCGAGCAGGACAAGGAAATCTGTTGCCAACCATACGACGACTTCTATCGCATGATGAAGGTGCAATCGACAGTCAATATGATCCTCAAGTCGAAAGGAGGATTCCGTGTGTATGTGAATGCCCGAGGAAAGAAAAGCGTAATGCATTCTGGCACGGCAACAAAGGTCCCTAGGAGAGATTTTCCTGATCGGCTCTTCTCTGAAGTGAATTAGTCCATGACTACGGACACGGTAAGGCAGTTGAAACGCCAATCCAGCAATTCAGCCAGCAACGGAGTAGTTCGAGTATAGATTCTGACAGGGTTCAAATAAATATCACATTCTCAGACAACCAAAAGAAGTGAATAGGAACGCTTTTTCAGAGAAGATTTTCGAGAACCAATGAAGGTATTTAAAGAGCTGACGACGGCTATCTATCTGAAGCACGATTAGGTAAGTCGTATTTTAGCACGGACTGGCTCGGTTGTATTGATGCAGATAGCCCATTCTAGGAACGGCGTTCCGATCAGATTGACCGATGAGAGGTGGAAGCACATTCGGAGTGGACACCCTGAGATGCAGTGCCACAGAGATCAAGTCCTGGAGACGATTGAGAACCCTGATTTTATTCAGGAGGGTGACTTTGGGGCGCTGTTGGCGGTTCGTCTGTACCCATGCACGGCACTCACTACCAAGTATGTCATAGCGCCATACCGAGAAATCAGGAAGACGGATGGTTTCGTGCTGACTGCATATTTGAGCAGTCGTCCATCCTCAAGGAGGAGAGTCCTTTGGAAGCGGTGTCAATACTAGACAGCAAGCGTAACTTGAATTGGGACTATGACGGAGAAGGGGATGTGCTTTACATCTCTGTCTCATCACCTAAGCCCGCGGTAGGTATCGACATAGGCGAGGGCCTGATCGTGCGCTACGACGAGAGTAGGGGTGAAGTCGTAGGTCTTACGATCGTGGGTCTTCGAGATAAGATGTCGCGGGAGCTCTCAGACATTCCAAATAGCTAAGAATCACTTCAACCCAAGCTCAATACAGACACATGTGAATTGCTGAGCACACCGTAAGGAGGAACCAATGGTAACCCAAGCTGTACGCCCTACTACCTACATACAGGCAATCAACGAAGCGATCCGAGGAGAGATGGAGCGCGATGACAACGTCATCGTCATGGGCGAGGACATCGCCGGCGGCGGCGACCGCGAGGACAAGCAGGACGCCTGGGGCGGACCCATGCGACTGACCAAGGGACTAATCGGCCAGTTCGGTCCTCAGCGTGTGCGTGACACCCCCATATCGGAGGCCGGATTCGTCGGGGCTGGCGTCGGCGCGGCCGCCTCTGGCCTCCGACCGGTCGTCGACCTCATGTACGTCGGCTTCTACGGCGTTTGCGCCGACCAGATCACCAACAACGCCGCCAAGATCCACTACATGTTCGGCGGCAAGGTCACCATTCCGCTGACCATCATGACCGGCACCGGAGCCGGGACCAACTCCGCCGCACAGCACTCGGAGACGCTCTACTCCATCTTCACCCACTTCCCAGGCCTGAAGTGCGTCGCGCCGTCCGATCCCTACACCGCCAAGGGCCTCATGACCGCGGCCATCCGAGACGACGACCCCGTCATCGTCTTCAACAACCGACAGCTAATGGGCATCAGGTTCGACGTGGACGTGCCCGAAGAGTCGTACGAAGTCGACATTGGCAAGGCGCGCGTCGTTCGGGAAGGGTCAGACGTTACGCTGGTCGGCATCAGCTACATGACAAACGTCTGTCTCCAGGCCGCCGAGGACCTGGAGCAGCAGGGATACTCCGCAGAGGTGGTGGACCTCCTGTCGCTTTCTCCGATGGACGATGAGACCATCCTGGAGTCCGTCAGAAAGACGCGCAAGGTCGTAATCGTCGACGAGGACTACCCTCGCTGCTCGATAGCGTCGGACATCTCCGCGCTGGTCGCTGAGAAGGCGTTCGACTACCTCGACGCCCCTCCCAGGCGACTGAATGCGCCCCACACGCCTGTACCGTACAGCATGCCGCTTGAGGCGCTGTTCGTTCCGACCAGGGAGATGGTCGTCGACGCGGCAGTCGGCGTACTGGAATAACTCACAAGCACCCACAGCAGCGAACAGGAGAGAAGCCATTGGCAACTCCAATAGTGATGCCCAGATTGGGCGACTTCATGACTGAGGGCACGGTTGTCAGACTGGCCAGGGCACAGGGAGACCAGGTCGGTCGGGGCGAGGTCATCGCCGAGATCGAGACCGAAAAGCTCAACTACGACCTCGAAGCGGTCGCCGGCGGCATCTTCCACCCGGTGGTGGTCGAGGGTGCGACGGTCGCCGTGGACGGTCTAATAGCCTACGTGCTCGAGGCGGGCGAAAAGGCTCCCGAAGCGGAGACGCCGCAAGCTCCGGCCGCCCTAACTAGCACGCGTCAGGCCTCGGCGCGCCGTCCCGCTACCGCGAGCGGAGGCGGCGGAGCATTCCGCTCAACCCCCGGCGCTCGCAAGGTCGCCGCCAGTCTCGGCCTGGACCTCGCGCAGGTCACGCCCACTGGACCCGGAGGCAGGATCGTCGAGGCCGACGTTCGTGCATTCGCCGACCAGCAGTCCGCCGCCCCGGCCGTAGTACCTTCCACCCCGGCAGCACGCCGACTCGCGACCAGCCTCGGCGTCGATCTGTCGCAGGTCACGCCCACGGGGCCCGCGGGCCGGATCGTCGAGGCCGACGTTCGTGCATTCGCCGACCAGCAGAAGCCGGCAATGCCGCCGGGCTTGCCTGAGCCATCTCGCAGCGAGCCTCTTCGCGGGATGCGTCGCAGCATCGCACAGCACATGAGCGACAGCCTCAAGAACTCCGCCCAGCTCTCCTATTTCATGGATGTAGACGTTACCGAGGGGCAGCGTCTGAGACGTGAAGCTTCGCAGAGTGCGGACACTACCATCACAATGGCGCACCTTCTCATCAAGGCGTGCGCCGCGACGCTCAGGCGAGTCCCCACTATGAACTCCGTCCTCACCAATGGAGAGATCCACTACTTCGACCAGGTGAACATCGGCGTGGCGGTCGCGCTCGACGACGGGCTGATCGTTCCCGTACTGCGGGACGTGGGAAGTATGGACATCCACCAGATCGCCGACGCGACTCAGACGCTGTCCGAGCGGGCGCGTGCGAACGACCTTTCACCCGACGACGTGGTCGGCGGCACCTTCACCATCAGCGTACTCGGCTCGGTGGACGGATTCACCCCGATTCTCAATCCGCCTCAGAGCGGCATACTCGGCGTAGGCCGTAGTGTTCAGAAACCCGTGGTCAATCGAGGAAAGATCGTCGTCCGGGAGATGATGACCCTCAGCCTCACTGCAGACCACCAGGTGATCGATGGCGCCGTCGCCGCCAGCTTCATGCGCCGCCTCCAGGCAACGATCGAACGCCCGGCGGCGCTGCTCAAGTAAGGCGCGGCGTGAGGGCCATAGAAACACTACCATGTCCATACCTCCAATCCACCCTGGGGAGCACCTTGCCGAAGAGCTGAGTGAGCTGGAAATGAGCGCGGCTGCGCTTGCCCGGCAGATTCAGGTTCCCACCAAACACATCACAGAAATCCTCGACGGACGCGGCGCGATCACCGGAGACTCGGCCCTGCGACTTGCTCACTTCTTTGGAACGAGCCCGGAATTCTGGCTGAATCTTCAGAAACTCTACGAGCTGCGGCTTGCGGAGGAGGAGTTGGGACCTATCATAGACTCCCTCCCAACGCTCAAGAGCCTCGAAGCCTCTACAATCGAATCGTCGTAAATGAATCCGCGTCAACCAACTGCACTCACTCGAAGTAGGTCATGCAGTACTCAGCCTAGGCGTGTAGCGAAATTAGGAGAGTATTATGCTAGTTGGAACTCCTGTGCAGGAATCCATCACAGTTATCCATAGCGATGATCAAGGCTTTTCGGATTATGCCATTACGCTTACCTGCACATACACCCAGGAATTAGGACAATGGGTTGGGGTTTGTGAAGAGCTTGGAACCACGGCATTTTCCGACACTCTGGAGCATGCGCAAATAGAGTTGCGTGAAGCCATGGAACTTCAACTGAACGAGGTTGAGCGACTTGGTTATGCGCGGGAATACCTTGACAATAATCAAGTACCTATTGCTTCAATCCCAGCCAATCGCCAAACTGGATTCACCTTCGCCAGCGTGAAACAAACAGGATTAGGCTCCGCCGGTTTGAGGATGCTAATGAACAGGAAGTAAAGGAACGCGAATGCCATCCGAAATCAAGCTCTGGCGAATAGAGGACGACAAGCCCAAGCCTGTCGACCAGGGCACATTGGACCTAGAATCCCGACTTGAA
>JAKZVY010000105.1:0-5760 GCA_047515825.1 Dehalococcoidia bacterium | reverse complement strand
CGCTCGCGCTGGCGGCCGTCCCGCTGATTTTCGTCGTCGTGTATCTGGGCTTCTCTTGGGGAATCCGAGCGGCGTCCGGGGAGCGTTCCGGCGTGACGATGATCGCGCGGCGGTTCGTGTTCTCGCTGGTGCCGATAGCGCTCGCGTACAATCTCGCGCACTTCATTACGCTGCTGCTCATCCAGGGCCAGCTAATCATCCCGCTGGCGTCGGACCCGTTCGGGTTCGGCTGGGACCTGTTCGGCACCTCGGAGTACAGGATCGACCTGAATATCATAAGCGCGAAGACCGTCTGGTTCCTGAGCCTCGTCGCGATCGTGGTCGGTCACGTGCTCTCCGTGTACCTGGCACACGTGATCTCCCTGCGCCGGGCAGCGGCAGGCTCGAACGCTCTCAGGGGCCAGATACCGATGCTGGCGCTCATGCTGCTGTACACGGCGAGCAGCTTGTGGATAATCGCGCAGCCGATAGTGGGCTGAGGTCGGCTTTTACAAAACTGTCTTGGGGCGCTCCTTGGTGGGGTCGAAGAAGGGCACGCGCACGACCTCTGCGTCCACGATGCCGTCCTTGGGCAGATCGACCTTGACCTGCGTGCCGCGCCTCCAGTGGGACCGGGGCATGACGGCCAAGGCGATGTTGGAGTCGAGATTCGGGGACCAGAATGCGCTGGTGACGTAGCCGACATCGTCGCCGGAGTCGTTGTCCTTGACTAGGTAGAAGTCCTCGTTGTACCAGACGATCGGCTCGCCGCCGACTTTCAGGCCGACCAGGCGCTGCTTGACTCCCTCTTCCTTGATTCTGGCCAGCGCCTCTTTTCCTATGAAGTCGTCTTTATCCAGGTCAACCTGCCAGCCGAGCCGGACTTCAAACGGGTTGTTCTCTATGTCCATGTCCTGTCCGTAGGAAAGGATTCCGGCCTCCAATCGACGGATGTGGCTGGGGGCGATCACGCGGAGGTTGAACTCCTCCCCCTGCTCCAGGATGTACGGCCAAACGTCATCGGCGTGGAGCATCGCTCCCTGCAGGTATATCTCGAATCCGACCTCGGCGGAGAAGCCGGTGCGCGAGATCGTGACATCATGACCGTTCAGCGTGTCGTGAATCAGGCCGTAGTAGGGGATGTCCCTGATGTGGGGGCCGAACATCTTCTCCATGAGCGGCGCGGACTTTGGCCCCTGTATCTGTACCGGGGAGACGTCGATCTCGTTGATGCTGACGTCGTAGCTGCCGGAGACGTTGACGCCCTGTGCCCAGAGCAGGACATCCGAGTCGGAGATGCTGAACCAGAACTCGTCGTCGGCCACTCTTAGCAGCACAGGATCGTTGATGATGCCGCCGTGCTGGTTGCAGAGGATGACGTAGCGCGCCTGCATGGTGGGGACCGCGGTGTGTACGTCACGGGTGATCAGCATGTTCACGAAGTCCGCGGCGTCGGGACCCTTGATCTGGATCTGGCGCTCGCACGCTACGTCCCACATGCTGACGTGCTCGGTCAGGTACTTGTACTCCTCCATCAGCCCACCGTCCTCGGGTTTGACGTACGCGCGAGGGTGGTACACGTGGTTGTATGTTGTGTATGCCCAGCAGCCGGCCGCCTTTGCCAGGTGCCACCACGAAGACTTCCTCATGCGCGTAGAGATCAGCATCTGGGCATCGCTGTTTCCGCTCTGACGTAGATTGATGGGCAGTTGGCGATTCTTGAGACCGTCGATTAGCAAGGTTTTGGCCACCTGAGTACCTCCAGATGTTCGACTATTATCCCAATTCGACCATGATTTAGCACTCGAAAGTTCAAGCTATGTAGTGTATGCGTACCTGTTCTACCTCCTTTGCGCTCAGCCCGGGCCCTGACCGCGCAACTGCCGCAGCTCATTTTCCAACGCTGCCGCTTGGGCCTCAGACGCTATCGCCCGGGTCTCCGCCGCAATCCGGGCGGCTTGATGCTCTTCCGGCGTTGGCAGGTACTCGCCGGCCAAATGGCTGCGGAGTTTCAACTTCCCCGCGTTCCAGCATAGATCCAGGTCCAGCACGGCGCTGTAGCCCCATATCAGGCCGCCCGGTTCACGGGTTATCTCAACCGGCTCGTACACGCCTTCAACCAAGACATCGCCGGCCAGTGGGGCGTCGTGAAACCTGCCGCCCGTATGGTCGAAACGCCAGTACTCGCCAACTCCATAGCGGGCATAGTCCTCACGCTTCACCGTGTAGTCCCGACGCCCTGTGCTGCGTGAGGCGATCTCCAGGACGAAGTCCGGCGGCTTGCCCACCTCACTTACCACGTAGCCGTTGCGGGCCGTTATGGCTCCAGGTTCGACTCCGAACGCGACGACGCAGTCGGGCGCGAATATCTCAGCATCGTTGCCGGCAACATGCCGGAGGTAGCCCTGACCAGAAATCAGCACATCGTCACGATCCGCGAAGTGGGCCATGAGGCTGTTGCAAAAGTACAGGAACGGCTCGACTTGCTGCATATCAGGCTCCCGCGGAGGGTCGGGCAGCGGTTCGATGTGAGAGTGATCGACAGGCTTCGGTCGTTGTAGTGCGCTTCGGGTGGTCATGGGCGGAGTCTCCGTTGAACTGTTGATACCGAACTCCGATCTTGGTGAGAATCATAGCATGGCTGGGAAGCTGTCCCAGATTAGCAGACGAGTCTCCAGGTTATCCACGAAGGGCACAAAGGGAACTGTTGCGGCCCGAATAGATTTCTAACTCGCCGCCTACTAAATTGGGACAGGGTCGATCATCAAAACTAAGTTGAAGCGGTAACAGCATCAGGCCAGGTCCGCTGCCGCTAGAATGGCGGGTATGCGCGACTCCCATCCGATAGCCATGATGTGCGTGCCGTCGCACATGTCGCGCACCTCGCGTATCAGGCGAGCGGTGATTTGTATGCCTGCCGCGGCCTTGTCCTGGGCAGCGTCCATCTCGTCTATGATGCTCTCAGGCACGGATACACCGGGGAGCTTGTCGTTCAGAAAGCGCGCCATGCGCGCTGACTTGAGGACGATCATCCCGGCCAGCACGGGTACGCCGAAGCCGCGCGCCGTTTCCATGAAAGCCTCGAAGGCCGCCGCGTCGTACACTGCCTGAGTCTGAAAGAAGGCCGCTCCCCTGCGCACCTTCTCCTCCATGCGAGCAAGCTCGTGGTCGACGTCGTCGGCCCCCGGATTGGCCACAGCTCCGGCGAAGATGGACGGCGTCCCCTTGAGCTCGTTGCCGTACATGTCGGCGCCGGAGTTCATCGACTCGACGGCATCCAGCAACGTCTCGGCCCTGAGGTCGAAGACGCCCACGGCGTCGGGGTGGTCGCCGCGCCCGGGTGGGTCTCCGCTCATGCAGAGGACGTTGGTAACTCCCAGCGCGGCGGCGGCGAGCAGGTCGGCCTCGAGGGCGATGCGGTTGCGGTCGCGACCAGTCACCTGCATGATCGGCTCGATGCCCTTGTCGAGCAGACCGCGCGCCGCAGCGATCGGCGCCATCGTCATGTTGGCGCCGGCGGAGTCGGTCACGTTGAAGGCGTCCACCACACTGTTCAGGGCTTCGGCGTGCCTGAACAGTGTGCGCAGGTCGGTGCCCTTGGGCGGGTTCAACTCTGAAGTCACGACGAACCGGCCGGACTTCAACACTTCGGAAAACGTCTGCAATGGAGTCTCCCTAGCCTGACGGCTCACGACGTCCTTACACACTTAGCAGAACATCTCAGGCAATATCGAAGGTCGTCTCGCCCTTGTCCAAGACCTTTTTTACGTCGTTCGCAAAGTCCACAAGCTCGGATTCGTCGGGCACACCCTTCGAGCTGAGCTTCTCCTTGAACTTCTGAAACAGCCAGTCTTCCTCGCGGCCGTGGGGGAACTCGAAGAAGTCCCTGTCGAAGTGCGGCAGCTCACCGGGGCCGAAGTGTCCCTTGCCCTCGATCGAGTACCCCTCCAGGTTCTCGGTGCCCTTTCCGAGTACCTCGCCGGTCTCGACGTAGTGCTCCATGACAGGCTTCATCCCGTACCGCTGAATCGGGCAGACTATCATGCAGACCGCGCAGCCGTGGTACGTAACCATTACCGGGCGGCAGCGGTCATAGATGAGCTTGTTCTTCTCGACTCCGCGCCACCAGACCTTGTCCCGCACGAGGGCGCGCCCCGGGCAGCGGTTGACGCAAACCTGGCACTCCTGGCAGAACTTGTGGATGCCGTAGTCTATGGGCTTGTCGTAAGTCACGGGCGCGTCGGTGGTGACGAGCATCAGCCGCGCCCTGGATCCGAAGTGAGGCGACAGGAGCTGGCCGTTGGCTCCGAGCTGTCCCAGTCCGGCGGCGACGAACATGGGGATGTAGGGACCGCTGTTGTCGCTGCCGTCGTGGACCTGGGCGTGGTATCCCCTCGATCTCAGGTAGTCGGCCAGCTTCAGGCACAGCTCCTGCTGTATCTCGTAAGTGCCAAAGTGCGCGTACTCGGCTTCCAGGCTGGGCCCGGTCTGGGTCTGGAGATAGTCCTGCTCGAGAGCCAAGCAGATGGCGTGCTCGAACTTGGCCCAGCGCTTCTTGCCGGCGAAGGTGTAGTGACGGTCATACCTGGTGAATCCGACCTCGCCGAAACCTATCTCGCGGGCCAGCCGGCGGATGTCGTCCGTGAGGTCTTCGCCCGGAACCGGAGCTCCGGCAGGCTCGACGTCGCCCGAGACGAGAGCGGCATCGTACATCGGCTCCATACGTGCGTCTATGACCTTGCGGAACTCGGTGAGGTCGTCGGGCTGGGTCATCCACGCCCATTGACGGTCGGCGGACTTATCTATGGACTGGGTCTCAAGTGGGTACTCCCTGCTGTAGAAAGCAACGTCCACCGGGTCCTGGGGTATGCCGGGGACGGTGGCGAGGTCTTCGGCGACCGGTATCTCTACGTCAGGTTCTCCGTGTCTTCTACCGGGTCTCTTTACCGTATGACTCAAGGACTTGGTCATTTGACCCCTCCCTCGGCGACTGTTGAGAGATTTTACGCTTCTTCGAGTCTGTGAGACAACAGTTAGGCAGGTGTGAAACCTGGTTCAATTTAAGTGGGCTTGGGCGGAGTAGATGGTGCCCGCCCCCGTATCGGGGTACGGGGTGACGTTGTTTTGGGTGAGTCGGCTACTTTTAAAAACCCTGCACTTTCTGCACTATCTGCACTATCTGCACTTTCTGCCCCCTGCCAAAGCTGAGCGAGGGACGGTCCAGCTTTAGGCATCGTTCCTGCACTTTCTGCCCCGCTTCCTGCACTTTCTGCCCCGCGTCCTGCACTATCTGCACTATCTGCCCCCTTCGGCAAGCTCAGGGCAGGCCTCGGCAGGCTCCGGGTGAGTATGGATCGGCTGATTGGAGAGTTCACGAGCGGGATAGTAGCAGGGGACTTATGTTCGTGTCGAGGGATGGAAAGAGGCTGAGGGAAGTGCACAATTCGGTTAACGAGGCCCAGATGCCTCAACGCTGCTTGGGAATCCCACATATCACTCCAACTGGGCGTCTTGCTTCTGACTGATTCTCACTCCTCAGTAGAGTGATCTCAGAAGGCCAGCGTTTTCGCGAAAGTCATCGACCGTGCAATTGAGATATAGAGCACCCGTGTGTGCGGATATGAAGTTCTCCTGGTAGGCTGTTGCCACCAGACCGGCAAACCTGCCCCTGCGTTGTTCCGGCGTGTCAAGAAGCGGAAAGTAACCCAAATCCACCACCTAATTGGCGATGCGGTTGAGTTTCGTAGCTAAATTGGTCATTTTCGACAATTCGTTCTTTCA
>JAKZVY010000104.1:0-2731 GCA_047515825.1 Dehalococcoidia bacterium | reverse complement strand
GGGTTGGAATTCAGTCTACTGATCAGGCACAGGCTCTCCACCATCCAGACAGGTGAATTTGAACAATCCCCCTGGTTATGCTGGACCACTCAGTTTTGTCATAGCCATCTTCCCGCCAGATGCAGTGGCGACGGCTGCCCGAGTGACGGTAAAACTAAATCCTAGAAACAGATAATACGGCGGCATTAGCTGCACAGTTGACTGGCCAGCGATGCCAGCGCACATTGGCTGTAAGCGAAAAGAGAGATATGAGTGTCAGGTCTGTAATGCTAATAGGAGCGCTGCTGGCGGCCATCGCGGTCGCGGCAGCCGCATGTTCATCTGAACCTGAAGTCGTCGAGGTGACGCCAACACCCGACCCCAAAGAGACCATCATCTTCTCGGACCTGAACTGGACCAGTGCGCAGGTGCAGAACCGGATCGCCCAGTACATCGTCGAGAAGGGCTACGGTTACCCGACGGACGTGGTGTTCGGAGCCACCCTGCCGCTGCTCAACGGTCTGCGGGCGGGCGACACCCATGTGACCATGGAGATCTGGCTGCCTAACCAGGAGGAGGCATGGGTGGAGGCACAGGCAGAGGGCCAGGTGGTCTCCGTAGGCGAAAGCCTCGGCAGGGACTGGCAGTCGGCGTTCGTAATTCCCGCCTACCTCCAGGAGCAGTACCCTGATCTCGACAGTGTCGACGACCTCAAGGACGACCAGTACAAGATGCTGTTTGCCACTGCCGAGACCCGCGGCAGGGCACGCCTCGTATCCTGTGTGATCGGCTGGGTGTGCGAGGAGGTGAACGCCGCCCAGATCACGGGCTACGGCCTGGACGATCACGTACACATCGTCAACCCTGGTGACGGAGCCTCCGCGAACGCCGACCTCTATGGCGCGTATGAGAAGCAGGAGCCCTGGCTCGGCTACCAGTGGGGCACGAACGATCCGCCGTTGCTGCTGGACCTGGTGCGCCTGGAAGAGCCTGCTTACAGCGACGAGTGCTGGTTCACGACCAAGGCGTGCGCCTACCAGGACGCGACCATTGTAATCGCGGTTGGATTGGACATTCTGTCCCGCGCCCCGGACGTGGTCGCCATGCTGCGCAACTGGGGATTCAACCTCGACAGGTACAAGACGGTCGCCGCATGGCAGAGCGAGAACTCTGAGGCGACGGTCAACGACGCCGCTCTATGGTGGCTCAATGGCAACGCCGACGTCTGGCGCGAATGGGTAACACCCGAGGCCGCAGCGGCCATCAGCGCCGCGCTGAGCGCCAACGAGGTGCCCGACGGCTGGCCGACCGAGTAGGTACACCCGCCAGCAGCCGCGTCGAGACGCGGAACAGTAACCAATGGGAGGGCCTGTCTCCAATGGCGGGCGTTGCCAGAAGGGTTGTCATTAGTCACAACCACCTGTTTTGCACCCCTCACGGGGTTGACGTGTCCGCGCCTGGAAGGGCATCAGATGGTTGAAAGTTGGTCTCCTGACCACACACAGGCGAAAATGAATCGGAAGGAGCCGTACGCGTAAAGATTGCCTCTAGCTGAGCAGTTTCACAGCGGCCTGCATCTGAGATCAAGCCCCAGACACATCATCCCCGATCACACATTGAGACGATCTCTCCCATGACGCTCCCCCCCGGAACTCGAGCAAGCTCCATTCCCAGTCCCACCGACCAAAACCCATCGATCATGCCACTTCAGGATGGAGTGGTCGGGATGGAACTGACCTGCACTGAAGTCGTCATCGCAACTTCCGCGTTCCTGGCTGGCTTCGGCGTCAACCTCGGTGAGCCTTTTGGGTGAGATCAGACCTCCCGTTAACGGATTGGATGATTCGGACACAGCAACCCTGCCTCATGGACCACTGCGACGGCATCGTCGACCAGAAGTCCTGGGGCGAGTGGCTCGACTTACGTGGCGTGCCCATGATCCCCGTGGTCCGAGTGTACAACCAGCCTTTCGAACCCGACGAGGCGTAGAACGTGCGGCCTGGGTCCGACGCCGTCAGCCGGATTCTCAGAAGAGTGTGCCAGTAAGTCCGGTATCAGTGTTGCCGCCCTGAGTTCAGGTTGTCCCATACCAGGCGTCACAGATTTGCGGACACAGCTCTCCACGGGACGGCTTTGAAACGGCGCGGGGATGTGGGCCGGTTAAGAGGTCAGCCGGACAGGGCGATCAGAGCGTCGGCCAGCCCCTCGATGCGATCACGCCCGGGCACACACTCCAGCCAGCGCTCCGGGACCGCCGACGCACCGTACCTTGCGCCCAATACGGCGCCGGCCACGGCCGCATTCGTGTCGGTGTCTCCTCCGGCCTCCACCACCCGCCTCAGCGCAGCCTCGAGGTCCAGCGGCGTGACCGCGGCCCACAGTCCACACTGCAGCGCAATCA
Source organism: Dehalococcoidia bacterium (assembly GCA_047515825.1). Lineage (GTDB taxonomy): Bacteria > Chloroflexota > Dehalococcoidia > Lucifugimonadales > UBA1123 > VXRN01. Next base: position 351 of record JAKZVY010000104.1, on the reverse strand, counting down.
GCGTGTGCCCGATCAGCATCTGCTGCCGTCGAAGCCAGGAGGCGTCGGACACCACCGGGACCCCGTCCTCTATGGCCGACAGGACTCCTGCCGGGATTCCATCGTCCAACGCCGTGGCGAGCATGTCGGGAGCTCCATCGACCGCGGCGGCAGACATGAGAGAGCGCAGGTCGGACTCCACACCCCTCAGCAGCATGGCGATTACCGCGGTGACCATGATGCACGACCACTGGCAGGTCACCGCGTAGTGGGTCACGACGCAGGTTGCGGCGCTGTCTCTCACAAGCATCTCCGGCTGCCGGTGACGCGCCAAAGCCACCGGGGCGCATCGCATCACCCCGCCGTTGGGGG
>JAKZVY010000103.1:0-5898 GCA_047515825.1 Dehalococcoidia bacterium | reverse complement strand
ATCAGCCGCGAGCGGCTGGAAGAGATTGGCGAGACCGACGGCTACTGGGCTGGCGCCCCCGACCTCGTGGTCGAGGTCATATCCCCAAACGACCGCTACACCGAGGTGGAGGAAAAGCTCACCGAGTGGCTCGAAGCGGGCGCGAGAATGGTCATAGTCGTCAACCCGCGCAGACGCTCCGTCAGAGTCCACCGTTCGCCATCGGACGTTATCGACCTGACCGAGGGCGACGTCATCGACGGCGCGGACGTGGTTCCTGGCTGGACACTCCCAATCAGCGAGATATTCGAGGACTAGCGTCAACATACCCCCTCTCCCTTGAGGGAGAGGGCTGGGGTGAGGGTGATTAGGCTTGATGCTTACCCCCGTCAGACCCGTCGAGGCAGGAGTCTCACCCCCCAGCAAGCAGTATCCGGATGTCCTCAGCCAGCTTCTCAGGCTCCAGCGGCGGCGTGAACACGACCCGGCGTATCCCCTCCCTGTCGATCAGGAAGACGGGCGCAGAGTGGATTACCAAGTATCGCTCCATGATCTCCGATCCGAGCGCGTCAACCGCGCCGCGCGCCTCGGGCGTCGGCGAACCCGAGGCCAGCGGGTCTCTCGGGTCGATAACCGGGTTTATGAAGTAGTCCTTCCAGACCGGTTCGAGCCGTTCCCTATCCCCCACAAGGTAGTCCCACCGGTCGACGAGTCCCCACTTTGCGAGATACTCGTGGGCCGCGCTGACAGTGTCGCGCTCAGGGTCGGTGCTGACGGCGACGAACGCGACGTCCTCAGCGTCAGTTCCGAGCGAGTCTTGAGCGTCCCGGAGCTGAGTCGTGACAATCGGGCAGACGTCGGGGCAGTTGGTGTAGAGGAATGTCAGAACGACGACTCGGTCCGCGAATTCGTCCAGGCTCACGGGCCGGTCGAACTGGTTGACCAGCTCAAACTGTGGGGCTGGGTCAGGATTGGACAGGACCGTGCCGTTGAAGTCGTCCTCGGAGATCGATGGGCCGCACGCGGTCAGCAGCAGCAACGTGACGAGAGGCGCAAGTCCGGTCGAAATCCGCTTCCAGAGCTGAGGAGCCATACTCCGAGATCGCGTCGCCGGTATCCATGCGTAAACGGGACTCTACTCGGCAGGCTCGTTTCGCGTCAGCAGGTAGGCGACCACAGGGACGAGGATCACCAACGCGGCGCCGAGCACGATGACCGCTTCGATGCCCACGACTTCCCTGAGGACGATGAAGGTTACCCCCAGCCCGCCTCCGTATAACACGATCAGGGCGATGGCGAGTAGTGGGAAAAGTATGGAGAAGGAAAAGTTCTTGCTCATCTGGACGTGTCCTCCAGCTCGGGACTGCTGTCTTCGGGTAAGCCGAGCCTCAGTCTTTTGTTAGCCTGCCGCTGCCGCTCCTCTTCACCATACCACCGGTAGAAGGTCACTACCAGCAATCCGAGGAACAGCATTCCGCCGCCGACCTTCATAATAACCGCGCCGATCTGCTGGTCCGTGAGCGCCGAGATCGCTGAGATGCGGGGCGCGTCGACGTAGAACTGGTAGAGCGGCTGGCCCGCGAACGTCAGCGCGCCGAACACAATGATCTGCGCGATCGACAGGCCGAACAGGTACATCATCTGCATGGGATACGAGACTCGTGGAAGCTCCGGCATCGTGCTCGTGAGCGGCCACCACATCAGCATCGCCGTGGATATCATCATGACATGCTCCACCACGTGGACGGCCTCGTTGGACAGCGACGTCTCGTACAGCGCCGGGAAGTGCCACAGGGAGAATATGATATTGAATGACAGGAACGCGCCGATCGGGTGAGTGAGCGCGCGCGCTGTCCTGAACGACCAGTTGGGCCTGAGTAGCGGACGGATCAGCCAGTCCGGGAGTCCGCGCACCATCAGCGGCGGAGCTACCAGCGTCAGCAGTACGTGTTGCAGCATGTGTACGCTGAACAGGTAGTTGTCGCTGACGACGTCGATGGGCGACACCAGCGCGAGGAAGAGTATCAGGATGCCCAGCGTGAACGTCGCGACCTGGCGGGGGTCGACGTCGTCGGCCCAGTTGTTGCGCTCCCGAAGCGGTCCCACACCCAGCAGGTATGCGCCCTCGATAGCGACCAGAAGGACGACAGATCCGGGCTCGGCCGACCACGCCATCCACAGCGACCCGGTATCCAGCTCCACCACCGATCTCCTTACGCCGAATCCGCGCCGACCTCGCTTCGCCCGACGCCGGATCGACGTTGGGGCATGGACCGTTTACAGCAGGAACCAACTGAACAGCGCCATCAAAGAGAAGATTACGCCGGTGGCCACCATCATGCCGAAGAAGAACATCCCCGAAAAGATCCGTGAGTCGAACTTCAGGTGCATGTAGTAGAGCACTACGAGGCCGAACTTGCCGATGGAGAGCACGGCCAAGAGTGGGATGATCGCGTAGCTGAGAGGCGTGACGTAGAAGATTGCCACCTCGACCGCGGTCAGAGCCACCAGGAGCATTGCCACCTTGAAGTAGGTGGCCGGCGTGGGGTGGCCGGTGTGGACCGTGCCGCCTCCGTGCTGATCTCGTACCTGAGTTTCTTCCTGGCTCATACGCTTATCCTGTTCTAGCTTCTTGGGCGCGCCCTCAGCCTTGGGTCAGTGGCCGGTGGCGACCGCGGCGCCGGGGAATCCCTCGAACACGCCGAACAGATACACAACGGTGAATATGACGATCCATACGATGTCCACGAAGTGCCAGTACAGTGCTGCCAGGTCCACGTCGAGGTTCTTTTCGGGCGTTACGCCTCCCTTTCTGAACGAGTGGAACAGTATCGAGAGCAGCCATATCACTCCGAGCGTAACGTGCGCCCCGTGGAACCCGGTCAGGGTGAAGAACGTCGATCCGAACAGGTTGGTCTTGGGCGTCAGGTGACCATGCACCGCGAAGTCTCTGAACTCGAACGTCTGGAACGCGAGGAACGTCGCGCCCATGATCGCTGTCGAGGCAAGCCAGATCCTGAATGCCTTGAGGTTCCCCCTGGTCAGCCAGGAGTAAGCCATGACCATGCTCATCGAGCTCATCAGAAGCACGAAGGTGCTGACCGAGGTGACGGGGATGTCGAAGACGTCTATGGGCATCGCGCCCTCGACGCTCTTGTTCTTGTATACGAGGTACGTCGCGATCAGCGTTCCGAAGAACATGCAGTCTGAACCGAGGAAGGCCCACATCAGGAGCTTTCGGTGGTTCAGACCTGTTGTAGTCGGCTCGTGCTCGCCGTGTGTGGCGTCGGCGGTAGCGTGTGCCACTTAGATGGCCTCCAGGTATCTAGTATGCGCCATGTTCACCATTCGGATCGGGGTCGTTCACCGGCTCGAATGACCAAGCGTAAACGGACACCATGCCGATGAAGACGCCAACAACGGCGGTCGTCAGCGCGACGTAGTTCACCGTCCGCACTCCGGCCTCGTTCATGTTCATCAGATAGACCAGTCCGAAACCGACGATGAAGATGCCGAGCGAGACGAAGAAGGGCCAGTACGACGGCTGAGGCAGATGGATGTTGTGTCCCTCTTCCTGATCGGAGCCTCCGGCGACGACTGGCACCTCCCGGCGCTCGCGCCTCCGCTGCTTCTCCTCCCACCAGTCGTCCCGGTCCTGAACGTGCGGAATCTCGGCGAAGTTGTACTCAGGCGGCGGTGACGGGATAGACCACTCCAGCGTCCGTGCGTCCCATGGGTCCGCACTGGCACGCTCGCCGCTGCGCCAGCTCCGGGCCATGTTGTAGATGAATATCACGAACCCGGCGGCGAGGATGAACGCGCCCACCGTGGACACCAGGTTCCAGAAGTCCCAGCCCATGCCGCCGTAGTAGGCGTAGATCCGGCGCGGCATACCGTTGAGTCCGGTGAAGTGCATCGGGAAGAAGGTCGCGTTCTGGCCGATGAACATGAGCCAGAAGTGGATCTGCCCCATCTTCTCGTTGTACATACGACCCGTCAGCTTGGGGAACCAGTAGTACACTCCGGCGAGAATGGCGAAAATCGCTCCGCCGAACAGGACGTAATGGATGTGGGCGACGATGAAGTACGTGTCCTGCTGCTGCGCGTCCGAAGCGGCGACGGCGTGCATCACCCCGCTGATGCCGCCGATCACGAACATCGAAACGAAGGCGATGGCGAACAGCATGGGGGTCTTGAGGTTGATCGAGCCCCCCCACATCGTCCCCATCCAGTTGAACACCTTAATCCCAGTGGGCACCGCGATCATCATCGTGGTAACCGTGAAGACCGAGTTCGCGACCGGCCCCAGCCCGACGGTGAACATGTGGTGGCTCCAGACCATCCATCCCATGAACGCGATGATGACCCCGGCCAGCACGACGGTCGCGTACCCGAAAAGGGGTTTGCGCGAGAATACGGGGAGTACCTCGGATACGATGCCCATCGCGGGCAGAATCAGGATGTACACCTCCGGGTGTCCGAACACCCAGAAAAGGTGCTGCCAGAGCACGGCGTTGGCCCCCGCCGCCACATTGAAGAAGTTCATTCCGAACGCGCGGTCGAAGAACAGCTCGATCAGGGCGACCGTTATCACGGGGAAGGCCAGCACCAGCAGTATGGCGGTGACCAGCGTCATCCAGGTGAACAGGGGCATCCTCATCAGTTTCATGCCCGGCGCCCGCATGTTCAGAATAGTGACGATGAAGTTGAACGACGCCGCGAGCGATGCCACGCCGAGCACCTGAAGCGACAGGATCCAAACATCTATGCCGTGGCCCATATTGTAGGTTATTCCAGTGAGCGGCGAGTACCCGAACCAGCCGCCGTTGGGAGCGGCGTGCGTGAACCAGCTCAGCTTGAGGATCAGCGCCCCGGCGAGGAACGTCCAGTAGCTGAACGCGTTCAGCCTGGGGAACGCAACGTCGCGCGCGCCGATCTGCAGTGGAACGACGAAGTTGAAGAAGGCCGAGGACAGCGGCATCACGCCGAGAAAGATCATCGTCGTGGCGTGCATCGTGAATAGCTGATTGAAGATCTCGGGAGTGACCAGACTCTGCTCCGGCCTCATGAGCTGGACGCGGATCAGCATCGCCTCGATGCCGCCTGAGAAGAACATTATGAACGCAGTGACGCCGTAGAGGACGCCGATACGCTTGTGATCTATCGTAGTGATCCACGACCAGATACCGGTCGGGTGGACCGGTCTTGGAATCGCGAGGGGAATGGTGGTCATTCCGTTCCTCCAATCATTGGCGCTGTCCCACGTGTATCCTACCTCTATCCTACTTCAAGCTCGACAGGTAGGCGACCAGCGCGGACAACTCGGCCTCGGTCAATGCCCTATCCGGGTCTACGTACGGCGCCGCTATGTCCCTGGCCATGATGTTTCCGGGCTTCACTTTCTCCGGGTCTTCTATCCAGGTCCGTAGGTTCCGCTGGACTATCGCGCGGTTCACTTGCCCGTCCTCGCTGCGGTTGTCCAAGACGCCGCCCGCGAGGTTGGTGCGGCTGGCGACGTGAGTCAGGTTGGGACCGACTCGGCCGGCCGCGCCCTTGTTGGTGATAGAGCCGGTGGCGTGGCAGCCGGAGCAGCCAGCGTCGGGACTGGTGAATATCTTGCGTCCCTGGGCGACCAGCGGGTCCTGGGACTCGATGGCAGGCTCTGCTTGCGCCCTGAGCCAGGCGTCGAACTCGGCGCGCGGCTGCGCAATCACACGGAAGCGCATGTTGGCGTGCTGCACGCCGCAAAACTCGGCACACTGGCCATAGTAGAATCCGGGTCTGTCCGCCTTGATCCACATGGTGTTGGCGTTGCGGGGAATCATGTCCACCTTTCCGGCGAGCTTCGGAATCCAGAAGCTGTGGATCACGTCGACCGATTCGAGGGTGACGTTAACGACCTCGTCGGTGGGTATGTAG
>JAKZVY010000102.1:0-4623 GCA_047515825.1 Dehalococcoidia bacterium | reverse complement strand
CTCTCCCTTGATGGGAGAGGCCCAAAGTGACGGCAATTGTGAGGGTGAACCATTAGACGTACTCCCCAATCCACCCCAACCCCTCCTCCGTCGTCGTCAGCGGACGGTACTCGCACCCCACCCAGCCCTCGTAGCTGCTGGAGTCGATCACCCCGAACAGGTACGGGTAGTTGATCTCCCCCGTACCGGGCTCGTTCCGCCCCGGATTGTCCGCAATCTGCATGTGGCTGATGATGTCCAGGTTCGCCTCGATCGTCCGCGCCAGGTCCCCCTCCATTATCTGCATGTGGTAGATGTCGTGCTGGAGGAACAGGTTGCCCGATCCGACCTCTCCGATGATCGACCTCGCCTGGTGCGTCCTGTTCAGCACGAATCCGGGAATGTCCATCGTGTTGATCGGCTCGATCAGCAGCCGCACTCCCGCCTTCTCCATCTCAGGCGCCGCGAATCTCAGGTTGTCCACCAGCGTCTCGTGCGCCAATCGGCTCGAAACGCTCCTCGGCTGGATTCCCGCCAAACAGTTCACCTGCTTGCATCCGAGCGCGGTCGCGTACTCTATCGTCAGCCCGACGCTGTCTTGGAACTCGCTCACCCTGTTCGGGTCGCAGGCCATGCCCCGGTCTCCGGCGTCCCAGTCGCCCACCGGCATGTTGTGCAGCGCCTGGGTCAGTCCGTGCTTGTCCAGCAGCTCCGCCAGTTGGTCCTTGTCATACTCGTATGGGGATACGTACTCGACCCCCTTGAACCCCGCGTCTGCCGCGGCCCCGAACCTGTCGAGAAAGTCCACCTCGTTGAACAACATAGTCAGGTTAGCTGCAAATCTGGGCATATCGTTCCTTTCTGCAATGGTGATCCCTGTAACCGGGATGTCAGGCCACCTTCAATTCGACTGAGAGCTGGACGCCAATCGCTTCGAGAACCTTCATTACAGTGCCTATTCGTGGGTCTCGCTCACCGGACAACGCCTTGTACAGGCTTGGACGGCCCAATTGGGATTCCTGGGCGATGGAGGTCATGCCCTTGGCCCGCGCAACATTTCCGACAGCTTTCGTGAAGAACGAGGGATCGTTTTCTTCGAGAGATGCCTTGAGGTATTCGATGATCATTTCGTCATCGGTGAGAAGTTCGGCGCTATCCCATGGCGTATAGGTCTCTGCGTTCATATCGTCTCCCTAGAGTTCACTCTCCATCTGTCGGGCGCGCCTTATATCTTGCCTTTGGCTCGATTTGTCGCCTCCGCATAACAGGATCACAACAGTTCTGTTACGGACCGTGTAGTAGATGCGGTAGCCCTGCCCAACGTTGACACGTACTTCGCTTACGCCACCCCCGACCGACCTATGGTCGCCAAAGTTTCCTTCCTCGATTCGGTCTATGCGAACCGCAATTCGCGCCCGGGCGTTCCTGTCGCGCAATCCCTTCAACCAGTTGAGGAACGTGGCACTCTTGATAACTTCATATTCCACGATGAGCATTGTATCCACAAGGATACATATTTTCAAGGATGATCGGGTATAGCATACGCTGACCGCACCGGACCCCTCGGCAGACCAGGACTGGAGGTACTACTCCAACTCCCCCGGCGCAACTCACACCCCCAAGTCCGACGACCGGTACATCGCCAGTATCGCCCTCAGCACATCCTCCGAAAACCTCACGTCCATCATCGGCTGCCGACCTTCACGGATACCATCCACGAAGTCCGCCGCCGCCCCGTTGAATCCGTCGATCCAGTCCATAGGCACCTGGTAAGACACGCTCTCGTTCCCCAGGTGCAGCACCACCGGAGGCATGTCCAGCATCTCCCCCGTGCATCGCGTCACCCACAGCACCCCCTTCGATCCGATCACCTCCATGAACTCGTCCGCTGGGTAGTAGCGCGTCCTCATCGGCATCTCCGACGCTCCCGCGTACTCGATCACCGCCAGGCGGTCGCCGCCCGTGTACTTCCACATCGCGACGCTCGGCATCTCGTCCAGGAAGTTGTCCGACCTCGTCACGTGCGCCGACACCCGCTCCACGTCGCCTCCCCACCAGATCGCCGTCGCCACCTTGTGCCACCCGTCGTCGTACAACATCCCACCCGCGTTCCGCGCCGGGTCCTGACGCCACGTGTACGCCCCCTCCATGATCGGCAAGATCGCTCCTTCCATGCTCCCCCTCAGTGTGCGGATTCGCACCATCGAGACCTCTCCCAGGGCCCCGTCCCGTATCAGCTCACGCGCCTTGACGATCGGAGGGTAGTACAGAAAGTTCTCAGTCGTCCGAAAGAACGTGTCCGCACTCTCGACCGCCGCGACTATCTTACCCATCTCCGCCAAGTCCACCGCCACCGGCTTCTGGCACGAGACGTGCTTGCCCGCCTCCAGGCCCGCAATGATCTGCTCCGCGTGTAGAAAGGTCGGAGTCAGCAGTTCGACCGCATCCACGCTCCCGTCGTTCAGCACGTCCTCGTAGCTCGTGTGAATGCCAGGCTCGATTCCCCACTCACTAGCCCGCTCCTCCGCCCTCTCCGCGAGCGGGTCGCACAGCGCCGTCACCTCACACCCCTCGTGCATAAGATATCCCGGAGCGTTGAGCCGGGAGATAGTCCCGCATCCCACAATCGCCAAACGGACCTTATTCATTGCTCATACCTCTTCTGTATTCAGGATCGACCGGAGCATACCACCGCCCACAAGATTCATCACTCACTCTTATCGCTGGAACAACAGTGCTTTGCTGTGTTATACTCGTTCCACTCAGACTGCTGGGAGCCGGTCGAATGGCAAACTTATGCAACGTGCCGAGCCGCACCATCTTCATCGGCGACAATCTGGACATCCTCCGCAGCATAAACTCGGAGTGCGTCAATCTAATCTACCTCGACCCGCCGTTCAAGTCCGACCAGACATACGCCGCGCCTCTCGACAGCGAGGCAAGGGGAGCCGAGTTCGATGACGTCTGGACGTTGGACGACATGAAGCAGGAATGGATCGACGAAATCGAGTATCGTCGCCCAGCGCTGTTTTACCTGATCAACGGCGCGAAGCTCGCAAGCGGCGAGAGCATGGCAGGCTACCTCACCTTCATGAGCGTGAGACTGCTGGAACTGCATCGCGTCCTGAAGCCGACGGGTAGCATATACCTCCACTGCGACCCCGCAGCGTCGCACTATCTGAAATCCGTGTTGGACGCGCTGTTCGGAACACGAAACTTCCAGAATGAGATCACTTGGCGGCGCACCACTGCGCACAGCGACGCAAGACGATACGGCGCCAACACGGACACTATTTTGTTCTATACCAGAGGCAGCCGCTGGACCTGGAATCCTCAATACATGCCCTATGAGGAAGCATATAGAGCGAGGTTTCGATTCAAGGACGCCGATGGTCGGGCTTGGGCTGATTACGATATTACGGCTAAGGGTTTGTCGGGCGGAGGCTATGAGTACGAATACAAGGGCGCAAGGTCTTTGTGGCGTGTTCCCCTTGAGACTATGAAGCGACTCGACGCCGAGGGAAGGCTGCATTTCACCAGCAGAGGCGGCATCAGGCGCAAGAGATACCTGGATGAGATGAAAGGAAGACCGCTCCAAGCCTCTTGGAACGATATTGAGGCCATAAACTCACAGGCGCGTGAACGCACCGGCTGGCGCACCCAGAAGCCGGTCGCCCTGCTGGAGAGAATAATCAAGGCGTCGTCTAACCCGGGCGACTTAGTGCTCGACCCATTCTGCGGCTGCGCCACCGCCTGTATCGCCTCCGAGAAGCTCGGGCGAGAGTGGATAGGGATCGACATCGTGCCGCAGGCCGCTCAGGTACTCACCGACAGAGCAAAGCGAGAGTTGCAGATACCTCTGACCGATGACGATGGCAACGGCTGGGAGGACTGGACTCCGTTCATTCGCACCGCGCGACCCAGGCGCACGGACGATAGGAACCTTCACGGCCCTACCGATCCTCGGTCGAACAAAGAGTTGCTGTATGCCACTCAACAGGGGAAGTGCCTGGGATGCGAGTACGACCTGCCCCTCCATGTCCTGACCATAGACCACATCACCCCGCGCTCGAAGGGAGGACTCGATTCCATCCGCAACCTTCAGTTGCTTTGCCATTCGTGCAACGCCATCAAGGGCGACCGCAGCATGGAGTACCTCAAGGGCCAGCTTCAAGTGCGAGGCATCCGCTGAGGATGAGGCGGACATTTCGGCCAATTCCTGACCACAATCAACGCCCAGCCTATCCTGCCCGCTTTCGTGCCCTTCCTGGATGCTCCCCCATAATCCTGCCTATCCCATAATCACAAAAATCACAGTTCAGACAACACCCCCCCCTTAGCGCCCCTTCGTGCCCTTCGTGGACAATCCCCCACAATCCTGCCTATCCCATAATCCCAAAAATCACACTTCAGACAACACCCTTAGCGCCCTTAGTGTCCTTCGTGGATGAAATCACCCCTTGACAACCACCAACTCCATGCACTATTGTTCTTGAGAGAACCTATGAACCAAGCAGCCCAACAGATTTCACCCGACCCAGCTCGCGACTTCGCCAACGCCATTCTCGCGGAGACCAACAACGCACGCGACCTCATCGACCTACTACTCGAAATCTCCCAGGGCAACTACGACGCCTCCACCAA
>JAKZVY010000101.1:0-2562 GCA_047515825.1 Dehalococcoidia bacterium | reverse complement strand
GTCTGCCGTATCGCGTTGTCGATCTGGCCGAGAGCAAGCTCTATGAGGACTTCTCCGGTTGACGACTGAGCGGGCATGGTCAGCTATCGTCTGAGAGCCGGAGGCAGCATGTTGGGTATTGTGTCTTCGATTGGGAAGACTTCGCCGCACTCTTTACACGTCAGCGTGCCTTGGACGATCTCGTCTTCTTTTTGGACGGAGATCTCCAGATCGAGGTCGCCCCTGCACACGGCGCAGACGAGTATTTCCATCAGATCTAGACGCATGATATAATCCTCAGTCTTCTCGTTTCAGCGTATGAAACCACCACAAATGTGGTGATGAAGCGATGGTTCAATTCAGAGATTTGAGATTCTTCGACTCCGCTGCGCTCCGCTCAGAATGACAGAATGGGTGTGGTCTGAGCTTAGAATGACATGCTTTATGGTGTGATAGGCCCGACAATATGTGCTTAGTTAGCGTATGGCAGTCTCGTATAGAACTTTGAGAAGGTCGGCCAGTAGAAAGACTATTACTCCAAGAACGACGATCGTGTTGTACCCGGACAGCGCCCGGACGATCTTGGCAAACGCTCCGGTCGGCGCTTTTTGCTGTCTCCGGTACGCATCGAGAAGCGCGCTGCGCCGCCTGTGACTGCGCGCCAGCACGAACATCCAGATACTGAGCGCGACCTTGACTGCGAGCACCATCGCATACGTCGCGCCCGTGACCCCCTGGCTCAGGCGGTCGAACGTCAAGCTGATGCCGGTGACGACGAGGACGAAGAAGCAGACGTCCACGAGCACCCTGAACTCGGCGGCGGTGTGCCGGTTGACCTCGCGCCCTTCGTTCTCAGATCTGCGAAGGGCCGGTCTGAGAACGAACAGGTAGAAGATGCCTCCTCCGACCCAAGCGACGGACGCCGTCAGATGTACCCACCTGACGACGAGAAGAAACACGTCGTTTGGCGTCACTGGCGCACTCCGGGATGATATACCAAATTGCTGTGATGCGTCCATATGTGCGTATTGGGGTTTGTGTCCTAACTACCGAGGGACAGGCGGGTTTGAAACCCGCCCCTACGGTTTGGCGGAAAGCCCTACATGATTTCCTGTATCAGCTCCTCCAACTTCTCCAGGTTCAGCGCGCCGGACCATCGCCGGACGACGTTGTGATCGCGGTCGATGAAGACGGTCGTGGGGAAGCCGGCGATCCTGTAATTCCTGACGATGTCTCCGGTGCTTTCGCCCTGGCTGTCGGGGCCGAGGAGGTAGTTGACTCCGAGTTTTTTCACGAACTTCTGGCCGTCTTCCACTGTGTCAAAGCCGAGGAGCTGTACACCTATGAACTGGACCCCATCCGGCTTGAACTTCTGGTATGCCTGCTCGAAGTCGGGCATCTCCGCCACGCATGGCGGGCAGGACGGGAACCAGAAGTTGAGCACCACTGGCTGTCCGGCGAACTGGGACAGGCTGATGGTGTCGCCGGCGGAGTGCTCGTCGTTCTCGAACAGCACAAGCTCGAAGTCGGCGGCTGCCTCAGATTCGGGTGTCGGTGTCGGCGCTGGTGTGCTTGATGTGGTTGTTTCCCCCGTGTTCGATGCGGTTGGCGTTGGTGTCTGTGGTTCTGAATCTGAGCCGCAGGCGGCTATCGCGATCATGATGACTGGCAGGGCGAGCAGGACCGCCGAGTATCGGAGGTGGACGCGTGAAACGCGGCGTGCCGAGGCGGCTAGGGTAGGGTTCGTCTGTTTCATGTTAATTGGATGCTTCGGAGTTGTTCGTCGGTTCAATTGGAGTTCTGCTCCGCTATCAGATCCTGGCCGCGCTTCATAAGCTCTTCGGCGCGGTCGGGGGGAGTTTCCCGCGACTCGAGGTAGCGTTGGAGAAGCTGTGACGGGCCAAGTCCGTCGGCGGACGCGCCGTCGAGCCTCGTCCTGGATTGCTCGGTTATCTGGCGCGAGATGTTTGCGACGTAGTGGGCGTCGGACAGCGCCGCGCGGATCTGGGTGTTCGACAGGAGCGACTCGGCACTGGACGGCAGCTCGATGTTGAGCCGGACGATTGCGCCTGATATGTCGTGGCGGGCGATCTCGGCAGCGATAGACTCGTTAGGGTCGGGGTCGTCGGGACGGATCTTGACGTTGATGGTGTGGAATCGCCTGGCGTTGACGCGCTTGAACTCGAAATCGACCATGCGCTTACCGCGCGGGGCCGAGAGGTCGAGATCGACCAGGCAGAAACCCTTGTCGTCCCGCTCTTCGCCGAAGTCGATCCGCTGAAGACTGCCTGAGTACACGACGTGGGGGCTTCGTCCGAGCACCTGGTGGCGGTGGATGTGTCCGAGGGCGACGTACTCGAAGCAGTCGAGGGCGACGGCGCTCCTGAGCAGCACGTGGTCTGTGCCGAGCATCATCGACTGCTCGGAGCTGGTGACCGCGTCGTTGACGGTCACGTGCCCGGCGAGAATCGCGGGAATATCAGGGTTGAGGTTCTCCGCCTGCGATCTGATCAGGGCGGTCAGCGTCTGCTGAATCCTGTCGGTCACCTCCTCGGCGCTGAGCCGGCGCATGTCGTCCCTGGC
>JAKZVY010000100.1:0-5059 GCA_047515825.1 Dehalococcoidia bacterium | reverse complement strand
CCAATGGTGTCTGTATCATCGCCGGTCTTGGTGGACATTTCGCACTGTTCCTCCTGCGGAGTAGTCATGTCCTTATACTACTCAGAGGAGTACTACCCAAAGGGAAGGACGGTTCTTATACCAATTAGTTGGAGCAGATGGGTTTGAAACCCGCCCCTACGACACGACACGGCGGCACTGCCTATTTTCATGGGAATGACATTCCCCGATAATGAAAAGGCCCTGGGACGCCCGTCACCCCCCTTGCCTGCTGGAGCCTCCGAACATATAATCATCGGGAGCCTGCTTCAGGTATGAAGCATATTGGCGGCGGAAGAGTAGAAATTGCCGAGAAGACAGAACACCCTCGAGACGATACGCGAAGAAGCGGTCAACACGATGTTGGCGCGGATGCTGCGTGGCTATGGGGTGTCCGCTCGTGAGGAACGCCGTGGCATTGAAGGCACACCCGACGTTCGGGTAGAGCTGAGAACCGGGGATTCGGTTCTGTTGGAGTGCAAATGGTCGGGATCGGAGAGATCCCTGGAGGAGCAGCTCGACGATCGGCTCGACGCCTTTCCCGAATCGCTCGCACTGATCGGTGTCCTCTATCCTGACCGGATGCGCCACATAGCGAATGTCGAGGCCGCACTCGAAACCGCCAAGGATCTCAGGTGGTGGCTGCATGGGTCTCGTGGGCAGAGCCTGCCGGAACGTCGTGTCCATAGTGGTTCGGTATCCGACCTCGCCGACAACCTGCGCGCCCTGCCGTTGGAATTGGAGGGTTCCGACCGTGTCGCCGCCGCTGCCGGAGTTGTGGGCTACGCGATAGAGCAGGCAGCGCGGCAGGTGTCCCAACACGCGCGGATGTCGCGTCGAGTCGCCGACGTCATAGCCAAGACCGACCAGGAAAAGAATCGTGCGGCGGCCCTGCGCATCGGGTGCCTGGTGCTGTTCAACGCGCTCGCCTTCCAGGACCGACTTGCGGCCATCAATGACGAAGTCCCGACGGTACGCGAGTCGTGGGGCAGCGGTGTTCACGGACTGCGCGACGCTTGGCTCCAGATATGCGATGAGATCGACTACGTTCCGGTCTTTGAGTTGGCGGCGGGCATTCTCGATATTCTCGGCGATGGGCCGGAAGATACGCACTCGTCCGTCATAAACCCATTGATACGGGCGATGGAGGACACCCGGCGGCTGGAGGGCCACGACCTATCCGGGCGGCTGTTCCACACGCTGCTCACCGACGCCAAGTTCACGGGCGCCTACTACACGTCCGTACCGGCTGCTACCCTGCTGACCAGGCTCGTGTTCCACGACTGGCCGAGCCACGTCGATTGGAACGATTACGAGTTTCCCGCCTCCCTGAACGTGGCCGACTTGGCCTGCGGCACTGGGACGTTGCTAATGGCGGTTGCTGCCGAAGCGGAGCGGCGTCACACGAACGCGGGAGGCAGGAACGCCGCCGAGCTTCACAAGGCGATGGTGGAGCAGGCGCTGCACGGCTACGACGTGCAGCTCTCGGCTGTACACTTCGCCGCTACCAGTCTCGCGATGCTGAATCCGCACATAGAGTTCGACCGCATGAACCTGTACGTAATGCCGCTTGGGGCCGAGGGACCGCGTGTGTCTCTGGGTTCGTTGGACTTTCTGGGTCAGGACGAGGTGCCGGTGCAGTACGCGCTGTCCTCAGACGACATGGGCGTAGGCACTATCGAAGCGGAGAGGGTGTCCGGCGGCGGCTCCCGGGGCGCGGAAGAGGGAGTGACCGCCAGGTTGCCAGACCTGGACCTCGCAATCATGAATCCGCCGTTCACACGGTCTGTTGGCGGCAACCTGCTGTTCGGCAGTCTGCCCGCCGCTGAGCGTCGGAAGCTTCAAAACGAACTGTCTCGCCGCCTCAAGTCGAGGGAAGCGTCTGCCACGGCAGGACTCGGCGCGGCGTTCGTGGCTGCCGCCTCTCCCAAGCTGCGCCCCGGGGAAGGACGCCTTGCGCTGGTGCTGCCCGCGACGGTATGCACCGGCCCATCGTGGTCTCAGACCCGTTCGCTGATCGAGCGCGACTTCGATCTCGATGTGGTTATCACGTCGCACGACCCGTTGCGCTGGAACTTCTCAGACAGCACAGACCTCTCCGAAGCTCTGCTGATCGCCACACGCCGTGCCGTTGGCGACGCCTCGACTGAGCGCCGCACGACGTTCGTGAACCTCTGGCAGAACCCGGACGGCGTGTTGGACGCCCACCGTGTCGCTCAGGCGGTCACGGCGACTGCCCCGGCAAAGATCGAAGAGACGGGTACTGCGCTGCTTGAGATCGACGGCAGTCACGTCGGGGAAGTGGTCTCCATGCCCACATCCATGATCGCTGGCAAGAAGTGGTCCGGTGTGCAGTTTGCCAGAGCCGACCTGATTCGCAGTGCGCTCCAGCTTCTCGATGACGGTGAGGTGTGGGTTCCGGGAGAGGGATCAGCGTCGGAAGTCACGCTCTGCCGACTCGATGCTCTAGGTCAAGTCGGTCCTGATCGCCGCAGGCTTGTAGACGGGTTCGATAGAACCAACTCCGTGACATCTTACCCACTTGTCGAAGGGCACGATACAGCTCAGAGGAAGACTATGATCTGCTCCCCCGATTCCTACCTGTCACCGCTGGCAACACCGAAGGGAGGACAGAGGCCGGGATATGGCGAACACCTTTGGCAACAATCCGCGAGACTCCTCATCGCCGAACGGTTGCGCCTTAACACCGTCAGAATTGTCGCAATGAGGTCAGAAACAAGGGTGTTATCCAACGTTTGGTGGCCGGTCAGGGTTGGAGACGAATCAGTAGAGAAAGCGTTAGCCGTCTGGCTGAACTCCAGCCTGGGGCTGTTGACAATACTGGCCCAGCGTACCAGTACAGAAGGAAGCTGGGTCGCAATGAAGAAGGCAGACTTGGAAGAGTTGCCCGTCCTTGACGTTCGGGCTATTTCGGACGCGCAGCTAGAGACGCTATCCAAGCTGTTCGACGAAATGTCAGAAGACGAGTTTGAGAGACTGCCGGGAATAGCGGACTGTCCGGCGCGGAGACGCCTGGACGACGGTATCTCGCAAATCCTGGGCCTCCCGGACTTGGACAACCTCCGCCGTCTGCTGGCTTCAGAGCCGATGGTGTCCAACAGGCGGCTGTGAGACTGGTTCGCCGCAGGCATAAATCACTTGACAACATGCCCCTATAGTGACAAATTGAGGATGGACTCGCCCCAAGTCTGAACTATGTCTGTATCGGATATGCAAGAGGGGCCTCACATCCCTCACGGCTCTCGTGAGGTAGTTATGGAAGCCAAAACGTTTCTGTCCAAGATAAGGAAGACGACTACTGCTGAGACAGTCGTCCGATTGGAGAAGCCATGACACCACTCAGCACAGAGATAGCTAAGTACGAAGAGATGCGTGTTGATCTTGAAGCCAGCCATTCCGGCCAATGGATTGTTATACATGGCAGAACAGTCGTCGGCATATACGAAGACTTTCAAGATGCTGCACATGAGGCAGTCCTGCGATACGGACGCGGCCCATATCTCATCCAGCAGATTGACGAACCTCCTTTTGTCTTGCCCGCCTCGGTAGTGTATACGCCTGTTCGGACATTCGATGCAGGCTGAAGCCGGATTCACCAGTCGGCACAACCTGGTACAGCACGGACCTACTATATCGGTACAGATCGGTTTCGATCCGAGTTACCAACCCAGCGGGCCGATCCCGAACTTGGGGACATCTCCTCGGCCTGCTCTGGTGGATACAGGTGCAGTCGCGACTTGTATCGACTCCAGTTTGGCTGCAGATCTACAGCTACCCATTATTGGCCGCAAGACAATTTCGGGCGTGTTAGGTGCTGGCTCCGTTTATGTGCATCTATCTAGCCCAGATTTACATTCCAGACTTGGATTTTGTTGCCTATGGTCAAGTCAATGGTGTCCATCTCGCTGCTGGTGGACAACCCCATGCTGCCATACTCGGAAGAGATTTCCTGCAATACTTCACCATGACGTACGTCGGCTATACGGGTATCGTGACAATTAGGAGTAGCTCGGCTAGGAGTCAATGACGCCTGCAGGACAGAAGAAGCCTAGTTGAAGGATAGTCCTCTCGGAGCCGAACCCTTCGACTGTGCTGAGATCAGTATTGGTTGGAGAGCGGAGGCCGCTCCCTACTGCAACGGGCCGGTCCAGACGTAGTCGTTCTCTTTGACGTCGCCGTGGCAGTTCTGGCAACCTTCGACCATGCCTTCCTTCTCGACCGTGCCGTCGGCCAGGGCTTTGACCCAGAACCAGTCGTTGTGGTCTGGGTTGTAGCCTGACTTCTTGTACATGATCGTGGTGGCGGCGAGGTTGCCTTCGGGAGTGTAGTTCTCCTTGACGATGATGGCTCCGTCGGGCATGACGCCTTCCTTGCCGTCGAGAGCGTCATAGGCGGCGGGGCTGAGGTAGGTGGTCAGGAGCATCCCGTGCGGCTCGCCGCCCTCGTACTTCTCGCCCAGTCCGGGCCACAGCTTCCAGGACTCCTGGTAGTCGACCTCATCGAGGTAGGCGCGGACGGATGCGGCTGTGGTGTCGGGCAGTTCCGGCTCGCCAAAGAAGTCGCACGCGGCCATCGCGATGGAGCCGATCGCGAGAACAAGCACAGGGAACAACAGACCGGTTCGGAGTGGGGGCATGGTACTCTCCGGTAGGTATGAGTATTGGGTTGGTGAGAATTGCGGTGTTTAGTTTAGCACAGGGTTGTCACCCGGTGCAGGTGGATTTCGGGACCCCGGCGCAAGGCATCCGGGGTCCCAAGTGTCGGACTGGTGTGTCTACTCCCCCGCCGGGACGTCCGTCTCCGCCAGGCCGACAATCGCGCCCGCGGGGTCGGCGAACATGGCCATCGTCACAGCGCCTGGAATCACGGTCACGGGCACTATCACCTGTCCTCCGGCCTCGACGGCCTTGTCCAGGTACGCCTGCGCGTCGTCCACCTCTATGTAGAAGGTGACGTGAGACTGGCCGTCCTCGGAGCCTCCGATTCCGCCTCCGATTCCAGACCCGGTCTGGGTATCGAC
>JAKZVY010000099.1:0-2747 GCA_047515825.1 Dehalococcoidia bacterium | reverse complement strand
TGCGGGCGGCTAGATCATCGGGGTCGGTGAGCTTGAGGGTGTCCAGCCAGCTTTCGTGCGCGACATTCATCTCGGCGGTCAGACGGTCAAGCTGTCGCTCGTCGAACGGGGCGAGAATGAGGGCGCGTGTGGTCTTCACTGCTGCCGCCTGGGTTTAGAGCCGTCGCCGAGAGCGCGGGAGGCCGAACGTGATGCTGGCGAGCCAGAGCCGGGCGGTCATCGTCAGCTTCTCGCGGACGCTCAGGCCCACGCGCTGGGAGAAGACGTCGAATCCGTATGCTTCGATGCGGTCGAGGATCGCGCCGTACGCGGTGTGGAGAACGCGGAGGCAGGCGCGGGACTCAGGCTCGATCAGGTCGAACAGCGGTCGGGAGCTCTGGTAGTAGGAGCGGGCGCGGTCGGCCTGGTAGTTCATGAGGGACCTGAATCTTTCATTGACTACGCCGCGCATGAGGTCGTCTTCGGAGTACCCGAACCGCTCCAGGTCTTCCTGAGGGATATAGATGCGGTCGCGTTCGGCGTCTTCTTTCAGATCGCGCAGGATGTTGGTGAGCTGAAGGGCTATTCCCATGTCGACGGCGTACTCCCGCGCCGTGGGGTCTCGATAGCCGAATATCTCGATGCAGATGAGTCCGACGACGGAGGCGACCTTGTAGCAGTAGGTCCGGAGCTCTGAGAAGTCGGCAAAGCGGGTCTTGGTGAGGTCGGACTCTACGCCGTCGATTACCTCCTCGAAGTAGCTGACCGGAATATCGAATACGTGGGCGGCGTCTCCGAGGGCGCGGAACTCGGGGGAAGGTGCGGGCGGGCGCTCAGGTGACATCGCGGCGGCGAGGTGCTGGCGGACACGGGCGAGCTCCGTCCTCTTGGCCTCGATGGGCATGTCGCCGTCGGCGACGTCGTCGCAGAGGCGGCAGTAGGCGTAGGCCGAGTAGATGGCGCGGCGCTTCTGTGCAGGGAGAGTGCGGAAGGCGTAGTAGAAGTTGCTGGCGTGCTCTTTGGCTACCCGCTGGCAGTGTTGGTAGGCCTGCTCGAGATCGGTAGCCATGATGAAGGTCGGCGCTCAGGTCACGGGCTGACTGGGACGCCCGGATAGATGGGAGGGGCGGAGCCGGTGCGACATAGCGAACGCTACCATATCGGGGATAGGGGCGCAATGAGGGGGGCTAAAGCGACGGCCGACAGGCTCGGGTAGGCTCTGCTCACGGCTGTCGGAGTGGTACAGCGTGCCCGAGTTTCCGGCCTTTCAAATAGTTTTTTCTAAATGCCTGCACCTTCTGCACCCTCTGCACCCGCCAAAGCTGAGCGGAAAGAGGTCTAGCTTTGAGATCGGGTGCACTTTCGTGAAATTCTTTCTGCACCCAACTTGCACCTTCTGCACCCGTTGCCCCTTTTACTGCGTTCGGTATGGTTGTGTGCCATGTTGGGTGAATGGACTTGTGCGCACAGTCGTTCGTTCTTTCATGGAGTGTAGCATTGGGGCGGGGTGGAGTGTCAAGGGGGTGGAGCTTCGTGTGATTTGTGGGATTGTAGGGGATGTTGAGGACTGGGAGATGCTTCGACTCCGTTTCACCGCGCCAGTGTTCTACCCTCCGGGGTTAAGGTGTATTATTCGAAGGGCGAAGCGGACTGCGGAAAGGGATAGATGCCGCTTCGATCAATGCGCCGGGAGCAGATGTAGATAGTGACTAGTCTTGGCCGAACCGCAAAGTGCTTGTTATCGGGCGCTTTTGTCGGACTGTTATGTTTGGCGGGCGTTGCTTTGATCGCGGCATGTGGCGACCCGCCATCGCCTGCGCCGCTGCCCACGTACACCCCTCTGCCAACCTACACACCACTGCCGGCGCATACGCCTTTCCCGGCCAGCATCTCAACACCCGCAGCAACCGACACACCGACACCGGACAGCACACCAACACCGGTGTCTTCTCCAACCCCTGGGCCTGCCGCAACCGGCACACCGGTTCCTACCGCGATGCCCCAGCCTACTCAAGCTGTTGCGCCGTCGCCTACTCCCACCATTCCACCGACACCTGCGACCGTGTCCACGCCGGCCCCGACCAGCACCCCAACACTTGCATCCATGATTGGGGACGTTTCACCTGGAGTCGTCCAGATTATCACCGCCTCGGGGACGGGCTCCGGGTTCATTATCGATGAAGACGGGCTTGTGGTCACCAATGCCCATGTTGTTCAAGGGTTCAAGACTGTAGATGTAACGCTTGCTGGTGGTCAATGGTATCAGGCTGATGTCCTGGGTGTTGATGTGGACACGGACTTGGCACTACTCGATCTAAGGGATCCAAGGGCCATCGAACCGGTCACTCTCGGGGACTCGGATGACGTTGACGTGGGCGAAGAGGTCATAGCCATGGGATTCCCACTTGGTGGAAATGACATCCTGATTGGCTCTCCATCAGTTACAGGCGGGATAGTGTCCGCCAAGAGAGTCTCGAAATTGGGAGTCGAGCTGCTCCAGACCGATGCGGCAATCAACCCGGGGAGTAGTGGAGGCCCACTCTTCGACCGTGACGGCCGAGTTGTGGGGGTCAACACAGGCAAGCTCTTCGAGTCTGGAGACGGGAGGCCGGTCGAGGATATTGGCGTAGCGGTGGCGATCAATGAGGTAAGGGACCGACTAGACTTGCTGGCCAGAGGAGGAGACGTTATTGCACCTACGGCAACGCAAAGCGCAACCGAACGTGCACCCACACCGGTGCCCGGCGGTGCCTTCGTTTCCGTCAGTG
>JAKZVY010000098.1:0-5554 GCA_047515825.1 Dehalococcoidia bacterium | reverse complement strand
CTGTATGTGTGTCGATGTTGGCGGTCGCCTCGTCGAGAAGCAGTATCGCCGGGTCAGCGACGAGGGCCCGGGCGAAGCTGATGAGCTGCCGCTGGCCGACACTGAGATTGCCGCCCCTTTCCTGGAGCGGCGTATCGTACCCATGCTCCATCTTCATGATGAAGTCGTGCGCGCCCACTGTGGAGGCGGCCCGGACGACATCCTCGTCAGTGGCGCCGGTGCTGTTGTACCGGGTGTTCTCGCGGATGGTCCCAGAGAATAGAAACGGCTCCTGGGTCACCACGGACATATGCTTCGAGAGGGAGTCGAGCGTGATGTTGCGAATATCGATGCCGTCCAGAAGGACACGGCCCTCAGACACGTCGTAGAGGCGCATGAGCAGGGACACGACCGTGGTCTTTCCAGCGCCCGTGGGTCCGACGAGAGCGACGGTGTGTCCAGGCGGGACATGCAGGTCTACGTGTTCGAGGACCGGCTCGCCCTCGATGTAACTGAAGCTGACGCCCTCGAACCGCACGTCGCCGCTGACTGCCTCGACCTGCTTGCTGTCCGGGCTGTCGGCCACCTCAGGCTCCACGTCCATCAGCTCGAAGATCCGCGCTCCAGAGACCATGGCGCGCTGAAGAGACCCATACTGCATGGTGAGGTTCAACACAGGCTCGAAGAAGCGCTGTATGTAGAGGGCGAAGGCTACCAGCACGCCTACTTCGATGGCGTTGTCCAGCGCCAGGGAACCGCCGAAGACTATAACGAAGGCCAGACCGACGGCTGAGAGGAACTCGACCGATGGAAACAGAACGGCTTGCATGCGGACGGCCGCGAGGTTCGCGCCGAGGTTCTCCGAGTTGGCATTGCCGAATGAGCGGATGTTCGCGTCCTCGCGGTTCATGCTCTGGATCACGCGAACGCCGGAAATGTTCTCCTGAAGGCTGCCATTGACGACTGAAATTGCCCGCCGGGCCCTCATGAAGGCTCGCTGTGCAAACCGCTGCCAGATCACCATCATCACGACGAGAACAGGGATGACCGATAGTGTCACGGCGGCAAGTCGCGCGTTCATCAGCACCATCGCGGTTATGATTCCGCTGAGGCTGAGCACGTCCGCAATCGTAATGATGACGATGGACTGGAACTCCTGTAGCTGGCTAACGTCGTTCTGGACCCTGGACATCACCCGGCCGACTTCGTTCCTGTTGTAGAACTTCATGGACAGGCCCTGCAGGTGGCTGAACAGGCCGGTCCGCAGGTCGTAGAGCACCCGCTGCCCGACGAACGACATCGTCCTGAGATGGAGGTACTGGCTTCCGTACTGGAGCAGCGCGACTCCTACGAAGATGGGCACGACGACGTTTAGGCCGGACAGATCGCCCGTACGCACGTACCGGTCGATTATCCTGGCGACCATCCACGGCAGTGCGACCACCGTGCCGGTGTATACCATGACGGCCACGAGGATAAGCAATAGCCTTGGCCGATGTGGGAGGAGGTATCTGAAGAGACGTCTGACCACCTTGTGGTCGTAGATCCTCCCGTCCTCATACTCTTCCCTGTCCGAGCCGAGCCGTCCCCTCATACCACGCCCATAGCCGCCCCTGCCGCCGAAGCCACCGTGCATCATCCGGCATTACCTCCATGGAGATGGCCTAGGGCTTCGGCTTCTGCCCGTACGACTGGACTCGATGGCCTTATATGTCCAGCTTTAAGCTGGTCCTGCGGGCGCAGCTGCAGGTCGTATATTCGGCGGTAGAAGCCGTCCCGTGCCAGCAGCTCGTCGTGCGTCCCACGCTCGACTATCTCGCCGTCGTCCAGGACGAGGATCAGGTCGGCCCTGCGAACAGTTGAGAGTCTGTGTGCGATTACAAAGGTCGTACGGCCCTTGATCGCTTCGTCCAGGGCCTCCTGAAGCCTGTGCTCGGTCGCCATGTCCACGCTCGATGTGGAGTCGTCAAGAATGATGACAGGTGGGTCGAGAAGGATCGTCCTGGCGATTGCGAGACGTTGGCGCTGGCCGCCGGAGAGTGTAACGCCGCGCTCGCCGACCCAGGTGTCGTACCCGCCGGGTAGTCCCTCGATGAAGTCATGAAGCTGAGCGATCTTCGCGGCCTCTGCCACCATGTCCATGTCCACCTCATCGAGCCCGTAAGCTATGTTGTCGCGGATCGTGGCGGCGAAGACGAAGACGTCCTGCATGACGATACCGACGCTCTCCCTCAGCGACATTAGGGTGACGTCCCTGATGTCGTATCCGTCGATGGTTATGCGGCCCTCGGTGACGTCGTAGAACCTGGGGACGACGTGGGCTATCGTGCTCTTGCCCGAGCCTGGCCCCCCGAGCAGGGCGACGAGTTGGCCAGGGTGCGCCTGGAAGTCGATGTTGCGGACCGCGCTCCCGGCTCCGTCGTAGCTGACCGCGACGTTTTCGAAGACCACGTGTCCCTCGACGCGCGGCATGGGAATGGCGTCCGGCTTCTCACTCACAGGCGACTTTGCGTCGAGCACGTCGTACAGCCGTTGACCGGCCGATGAGGCGCGGGAGAGAGTGTTCATCAGCCAACCGCTCATCCTGACTGGCATTGCAAGCAGGCCCATGTAAAAGATGAACGACGTCAGGCCGCCGGCAGTGAGCCTGTCAGCGGCGACTTCCCTGCCGCCGTACCAGAGGATAGCGCCGGAGGCTGCTGTAAATATGAACGTCATCAGGGATCCTTGGGATGCGAAGAGGCGAGTGGCCGAGTAGGTGAGCCTGGCTATGGCGGCGGCCCTGGCATTGAACTTGGACTCCTCGAAGGCCCTGGCGCCGTAGGACTTGACCACCTTCATGCCCGACAGGTTCTCCTGGAGGACCGTGGTCATGGCGCCGGTCTCCTCCTGCACCTTCAACCAGGTAGGACGAAGGGTCCTTGACATGACCACAGCCCTCCACAGGATGAGAGGCAGAAACGCCATGCAGACTAGGGTGAGCCTCCAGTTGGTAACGGCCATCAGTGCCGAGACAGCCCCCAGCGTCACGAATATGGACAGGCCGCGCACCATGCCCATGCTGACGAACGTGCGGACCGCCTCGACGTCCTGGGTGGCCCTGGACATAAGGTCGCCGGTCTGCTCCCGGTCGAAGAAGCCGAAGCTCATTCCCTGGAGCTTCATGAAGAAGTCTTCCCTCAGATCGTAGGCGCTCCTCTGGGAGAGCGACTCGGACAGGTATCTCTGGCCGTATGAGAATATACCCCTCAGCAGGCTGAACAGCACAATCACTGTCGCCAACTGAAACAGACGGCTCTGGAGACCGCTGACCAGCGCCTCGTCGACGGCTTCTCCCAACATCCTCGGTATCACAAGCGCGGAAAGACTCGACGCCACCATCGCTGCGTACGCGCCGATCAGGTACCACCTGTGTCTGAAGGCATACCTTGTCAGCCGGAACAGCACCCTCATAGGCCGGCCTCGATGGTACGAGCTTCCATGTCCGACGATTCGTGGTCGCCCCTCTGCCTCGTGAAGCCCGGCCTGCGGACTGCGTCGGCCATGATCTTCATTGCGGGGACCACGACTTCCAGTTCCTCTGTGCTCAGTACAGCGGCAAGCGACTCGGTCCTCGCCGCCCTGATGTCCGAGAATCGTTCGACCGTATCTATGCCTTCCTGCGTGAGTGAGCAGACCACGGCGCGCCTGTCCGCAGGGTCCTGCCCGCGTTCGACCAGCCCCTTGGCTACGAGACGATCTATCATGCTGGTGGCAGAGGGCATCTCAACTTCGAGCCGTCCGGCGATTTCTGACATGCGCCGCTGCCCGTCCGTCAGGAAGTGCAGTGTCTTGGCCTGTTGCCTGGTGAGGTCCAGGTCCAGCCACGCCGAGGAGCGTCTGACACGCATGTGTCTCTGCACAAGGGCCATGTGCTCGACCAGCTTCTCGATCAGCTCCTCACGGGATTGCATCGTGCGATCCTAATTATTAGTATGAGGCTAACTATCTTACACCGCCACTCCAGTCGTCAAGTGGAACGACCTTGACCTACCACCTACCACCAATCGAATCATGGTCCAACTGGACTGCTGCGTACAACGACGTCTCCCTCTGGAGACCGGTCATCGACGCCATCTGTAAATCCGAAGGCATTCGCTACCAGAGCATCGAGGCTCCACGCTCGAACACCAACGCCGTGTTCATCCTTGACCGGCGCCTGGTTGTCAAGATCTACAGCCCGTTCTGGTCCGAGTTCGATATAGAACCGAAGCTGATCGAGGTACTGAGCGCTGAAGGGGGTGTTCCCGTCCCGGAGGTTGTCGCTTCAGGTCGATACCAGGACAGGACCACCTGGAGCTACTTGGTAATGGAACACTGTCCCGGACTAACACTCGAAGCGCTCAGGCCGGAGATCAGTCGAGAAGAGGTCATGTCCATCGCCGCGCAGATAGGCGCTGTAACGAGGTCCCTTCACCAGACCGGAGTCGATAGCCTCGAAGGCGCCGACGCCGGAGAGGCCTGGGACGAACTGGTGGATCGGAGGCGAAGAGACGTACTGCCCGAACTCGTCGGTCGCGGACTGGTCATACCCAACGTCGCTGAAGGGTTGGCCGGCATCCTGGACTATGTCATTGACCACTCGAAGTCGGCCCCGCGTGTAGTCGTTCACGGCGACCTGGAGTCCGACCACATCTTGTTGACTAGGATGAACGGGGAGTGGAGAGTCGGCTCGGTCATCGACTTCGGCGACGCCAGGGTCGGTGTGAGAGACTACGAGTGGATGCCTCTGTGGCTTGGTCTCTTCGACAGAAACGTCGATGAGATGCGGGCCTTTGTCGAGTCGTACGACCGGACCCTCCTGGCAGACGAGACATTTCCACGCCGGATCATGGGATGGACACTGCTGCACGACTTCGGCACTGACGCCGTCGCCGAGGTCCTGCACAAGATCGACACCCCAACACCTGTCGAAACGTTTGGAGAGCTGTGCAAGATAGTCTGGCCTGGTCTAACGAGGCTGGCGTAGGACTTGGCCCCTAGAATGAGGTATGCGGTGCCGTGAGGTTGAGAATCTCATTGAGCGTGCTGCCCGTCGTCCTGGTCGTCGGATGGCTTAGCTTGACGCAGGGTTGGGATGGACTTCTACTCAGCGGGGTCTGGGCGGTCGTGATCCTCATCGCCGTCGGAGTCTGCGCGCTGCTCGGACGCGCCGCCGGAGCGTCCAACGCCACGCCACTGTGGATCGTCTGCCTCTTGGCGTCGGTCCTTCTAGTGGGATTCTCAGCGCTGACCATCCTCGGCATCGGAATGCTGATCGCGCCGTTAGCCATCGTGCTGCTGACGTTCTCGTTGGTCAACCTCGCCGCCGACTTCCGCTACCGGCGCTGGTCACGTTGAGGTGTGGCTCATGTGGTGGCCATCTCTTTGACACTGGCCCGCTCAAGCAGACTCTGTCCCAATCCGCACAGTTCCTCATCGGCAAATGCCTTAAGACGAGATTGATCTGGATTCACAGTCGACGTGTTGTCGCTATAAGAGACATTTGCGGAGCTATCTTGGGTAACAAGTCTGGGGACTTTGGAGGCTGTAGAAC
>JAKZVY010000097.1:0-5121 GCA_047515825.1 Dehalococcoidia bacterium | reverse complement strand
TGGTAGACAGTCCTGAGCTCGTCAACGACAGCCCATACGACGAGGGCTGGATGCTGAGGATAGCGTTGGCGGACGGCTCGGAGCTAGGCAAGTTGATGAGCGCTTCTGAGTACGAAGCGTTCCTAGAATCGGAAGATCAGGGTCATTAGATGGCTGGCGACACGTTCCAGTCCCCGTACGTACCCAATACGGACCTGGACAGGCGGCGGATGCTGGACGCCATCGGCGTAGACTCGGTGGACGATCTGTTTCGTGATGTTCCTGATGGGTTCCTCAACTACGACCTAGACATCCCGTCTGCCAAGGACGAGCTTGAGTTGGGGCGGTACGCGGCTCGCCTCGCCTCGATGAACATGGCGCCCGGCGACTACGCGTGCTTCTTGGGCGCGGGATCGTACCGTCACCACATACCGGCGGTGGTCAGACAGATCACCAGCCGGAGCGAGTACATGACGGCGTACACGCCCTACCAGCCAGAGGTGTCGCAGGGGACGCTGCAGACGGCATTCGAGTTTCAGTCCATGGTCTGCCAGATCACAGGCATGGACGTGGCGAACCTGGGAATGTACGACGGCTCAACGTCTCTGGCCGAGGCGGCGCTGATGGCGGCGCGGATCACGCGTCGGGGCCGGGTGTCGATATTGGACACCGTATCGCCGCTGTACCGTGAAGTTCTGGACACCTACGTCCAAGCGCCGGGCATCAAGGTCGATACGGTTGACTCTAAGAACCCACAGATTGAAGAGGGGTCGGCGTGCCTGATTGTCCAGCAGCCCAACTTCTTCGGCTACATGGAAGACCTTCAAACGCTTTCGGAGCTTGCTCACTCAAGCGGAGCGCTGCTGATCGTTAGCGCGGACCCGGTATCGTTGGGGATGTTCAGGCCGCCGGGGGAGTACGGCGCGGATATAGTCGTGGGTGAAGGGCAGGCGCTGGGAGTGCCGCCGACGTTCGGGGGGCCGTACGTGGGGCTGTTCGCGTGCAAGCAAGCCTATATCCGACAGATGCCGGGCCGTATCGTCGGGCGGACGGTGGACACTCGGGGCGAAGAGGCTTACGTCCTGACGCTCCAGACGCGTGAGCAGCACATCAGAAGAGAGCGCGCAACATCCAACATCTGCACCGCTGTCGCGCTGATCGCGCTGATGTCCACGGTGTATATGGCGTCTTTCGGGAAGCGCGGCCTGCAACACGTCGCGGAGCTCTGCTATCACAAGGCGCACTACGCAGCAGGGCTGATCGGGGAGATTCCGGGCTACTCGCTTCCGATGGGAGGGACTTTCTTCCGGGAGTTCGTCATCCGGTGTCCTCTGCCGCCTGAGCAGATCAACAGGACTCTAATAGAGCGCGGGATCATAGGTGGCCTAGACATAAGCGTGCAGGTGCCGAACGGGATGCTGGTCTGCGTGACAGAGGTAAACAGTCGGGAAGAGATCGAAGGGCTGGTTGAGACGCTGGCTGAGATCTCAATGGGTGATTAGGGTGAGCGAGCTTCTCAAAAGGCTGGACACAGACAGGCGCAAGCTGCTGATGGACCGGAGCGCTCCGGGTCGAATCGGGACGACGCTTCCGTCGTTGGACGTGCCAGCGTCAGAGCTTCCCGACCGCTCCCTGCTGCGCGACGAGTTGGATATGCCGGAGGTGTCCGAGGGGGAGATCGTCAGGTACTTCGCACAGATCAGCCAAATGAACTTCTCAATAGACCACAACTTCTACCCGCTGGGTAGCTGCACGATGAAGTACAACCCGAAGCTGAACGACGAGATCGCGTCGCTTCCGGGATTTACAGAAGTCCACCCGCTGCAGAGCGCGGAGACGGCGCAGGGGGCGATCCGCCTGCTGTGGGAGCTTCAAGAGTTGCTGAACGAGATCACGGGCATGGCGGGATGCTCGCTGGCTCCGATGGCAGGTGCGGACGGAGAGCTTGCGGGGATGCTGATGGCCCGCGCGTACCACCTGGAGCGGGGTGAGTCGCAGCGCCGGAAGGTGCTGATACCGGACTCCGCACACGGGACCAATCCAGCATCGGCGGCCATGGCCGGGTTCGAGGTGGTGACGCTGCCCTCGGACTCGGACGGCAACACGGACCTCGACTCGCTGCGCGGGTCGGTGGACGACGAGCTAGCCGGACTGATGATTACGCTGCCCAGCACGCTGGGGCTGTTCGACAGCAACATACTCGAAGTGACGAAGATCGTCCGGGACGCAGGAGGCATCGTGTACGGTGACGGCGCGAACCTGAATGCGATAGTCGGGCGGGTGAAGTTCGGAGACCTCGGCTTCGATGTGATTCACTCGAATCTGCACAAGACGTTCACGCAGCCGCACGGCGGAGGTGGACCAGGCGCGGGTCCGGTGATAGCGGGTCCCAGACTGGTCGATTATCTGCCGACGCCGGTGGCGATCAGGGCGACTGATGACGGCGAAGCCTTCTCGCTGGGACGGCCGCCTAAGTCGATCGGCAGAATGGGCGCGTTCCACGGGAACTTCGGCGCGCTGGTCAGGGCGTGGGCGTACATCTGCACTCTCGGCAGGGAGGGCATTCCACAGATCAGCGAGGACGCGGTAATCAACGCGAACTACATACTCAGCCAGCTTCGCGGCTACTACACGCTGCCCTATGACCGTATTTGTATGCACGAGGTGGTGCTGTCCGCGACGAATCTGAAGCGGCAGAATGGCGTCAGGGCGCTGGACGTGGCCAAGCGTCTGATAGACTATGGGATACACCCACCGACTATGTACTTCCCGCTGATCGTCGACGAGGCGCTGATGATCGAGCCGACGGAGACGGAGTCGAAGGAGACGCTCGACCAGTTCATCGAGGTGATGAAGACGATAGCGGAAGAGGCATCGGCAGACCCGGACCTGCTAAAGACCGCACCGCACAACACGCCGAACACAAGGGTCGATGAGGCCCGAGCCGCCCGGAGGCCTGACCTCCGCTGGCGGCGGAGTGAAAACTAGCAATCCTCAAGGTGGAGGAGAGTAGCATGTCAGAAATAGGACAGCCGGCGCCGGATTTCACGCTTCCGGCACACGACGGAGACCCGATCACGCTGAGCGACTACCGCGGGGAGAAGAACGTCATTCTGTCGTTCCACATCTTCTCGTTCACAGGCGGTTGAACGCACCAAGTCTCCTCGATGCGCATTCACAATGCGTCGTTTGAGGAGGCAGGCGCCCAGGTTCTGGGCATAAGCTGTGACTCGCGTCCAACACAGGTGGCGTTTTCGTCGTCGCTGGGATCGATCCCCTACCCTCTGCTGGCCGACTTCTGGCCGCACGGCGCCGTTTGCGAGAGCTTCGGACTCCTCGACGAAGAGCGTGGCGCCCCAACGCGCGCGGTGATTATCATCGACAAAGAGGGCGTGATCAGGTTCAAGCAGACGTACGCGGCAGCGGGCGACGTCGATCCACGCGACATCCTGGCCGAGGTCGAGAAGCTCGGCTAGACGCCGCAAAGATAAGCAAGCGACTGATCGGCGGGTGCAACACCCGCCCCGTTCGTTGTTGCATACGACGCTCGCATGATAGAGATCGGACATCCATGCAAACTCCATTGGGGCCATGTCCCAAACTGACAATCAACCGCCGGGGTCCCTTCAGAGAGGGCGAGTACGTTCAGCTTCTCGACCGGCGGGGGCGGAGCTATCTAGTCCACCTTACTGAGCGGAACCTGTTCGAGTCTCACATCGGGAACTACCCGGCACGGGATCTGATAGGTGAGCCGGAGGGAAGTTGGATCGTCACCAACAAGGGTCACAGGCTGCTTGCGGTGCGCCCGACTTTGGCGGACCTGACACTTCGGATGCCGAGGCTGGCGACGGTGATGTATCCGAAAGACCTGGGGGCGATGCTGACGTATGCGGACGTATTTCCGGGCGCGCGGGTGCTGGAGGCCGGAGCGGGGTCCGGCGCGTTTACTATGACGCTTCTGAGGGCGGTGGGCGACTCGGGACGGGTTTACACCTACGACGTGCGGCAGGACATGATCGACCAGGCTCGGGCCAACATCGGTCGCTACTTCGAGCGGTGGGACAATCTGGAGCTGAAGCTCGGAGACGTGTATGAAGGCTTCGAGGAGGACGATCTCGATCGGGTGGTCTTGGATCTGCCGGAACCTTGGCATGTGACTCCGCACGCATCGGAGCGGCTGACTCCCGGCGGGATGCTGGCCGGGTTCGTGCCGACGGTACCGCAGGTGGACGATCTGGTCAGATCGCTTCGGGCGCAAGGTACGTTCAGCATGATCGAGACGCTGGAGATAATGATGCGTCAGTGGAACGTGAGCGGCAGAAGCGTGCGGCCTTCTCACAGGATGGTAGGCCACACGGGATTCATCGTCACGGCGCGTCGGACATCGCCGAGGCCAACGCCCGTCGTGCCCGACGGGGACGCACCGGAGGCCTGATCAACAAGGGTCGGCATCCGAGGGCCAGAGGCGCTTTAGCTCGAAACTCGACGCGGTGGCTTTCCTCTGCAAGTGACGTGCGGACAGCGGCGGTGATCGCAGGTCGCGGAGGTCTTCGGCTTTGGGCAGCAGATCCGAAGACCGGCGGATGCCTGTGGTTTTCTCCTGGACGAGCACCTTGAATTTACCAAGTCCGTTCGGGTTGACGAGGTCTCGGATTGCTGACAGGTTCGCTGATTTCTTCTCGCGACCCCAATCGGACATTCGCACGGACATCTCCATATCGTTGAAGCTCAGCGAGTGCAGGAACTCGGCCTGAGTCGTCAGGAACACGGGACGGAGGCCGACGGCGAGTCCGCAGTCTATCAGAGCGGTGAAATCTACGTGAGCTGTCATGTCCTGGCGTCCAACTCGCTGGTATGGGCTGTGACCGTCGGTGTGTAAGTAGTAGGACTGGAGCGTTCCCCTGCTTCTTTCGTTTGAGTATAGCTCGGCGGCTTCGTAGCCGTAGTCGATCGTGAGGACATAGCCACGGTCCAAGCTATCGGCGACGCTGGCCATCCACAGTCCGATGCCTGCGTTCACTTCGCCTCGGAAGCCATCGTGCAGCTTCGTGTCGAGGACAGCGATTCGCTCGGCAATTAGCGGTGTCGGCGGCGGGCCGATACGCTCGGTGAAGCGACTGTCCGAGTCGAGCGTGACGAATA
>JAKZVY010000096.1:0-8388 GCA_047515825.1 Dehalococcoidia bacterium | reverse complement strand
CCCCTTGGGAAATCGCGGTTCAGGAGATCGACCGTGTGGAGCGGCTCGATCTACCCGAAGATGGCCGCTTCAAGGAGCACTACGCACTGGTGGCAGGAGTCATACAAGCCTACGTTCGGGCGATCTACCTGGGAA
This sequence comes from Dehalococcoidia bacterium, assembly GCA_047515825.1. Taxonomy (GTDB): domain Bacteria; phylum Chloroflexota; class Dehalococcoidia; order Lucifugimonadales; family UBA1123; genus VXRN01. Next base: position 8,253 of record JAKZVY010000096.1, on the reverse strand, counting down.
ACGGAGGTCGGCCTCACGCAACGGACATGACGACGGATGAGATCGGAACCGCGATATGGCAGTCGTCGCTTGATCGCAAGAACGCGCGTTTGGTCGTCGATCTGCTCCTTGAGGCGGACCTCGTTAGGTTCTCTAGGTACACGCCCCTCGAGGAACAAGCTTACGAGACTTTGCGTCGGGCCCGTGACATCTTGGAGAGCACGAGGCCACTAGCCGACGATGCGACCCAACCGGAGGCGACGGCGTGAGTGACCTGACCTTCCAGTCATCATGGGTCCTCTTCCTGCTGCCAGCGGCCGTTGCGCCGGCCGTCCTGCCGTACTTGTGGAAACGGCGGATGGGGCCGGTAACCATGAGGTACGCCGACACCGGCCTCTTCCCCGTGACCACAAGATCGCTGCGCCTTCGGTTGAGTCCGTTCGTCCCGATGCTACGGCATCTGGCGCTGGCGCTGGTAATCGTCGCCGCCGCAAGGCCGCAATTGGTGGATGCGCGAGAGGTCATCCGGGGCGAAGGCGTGGACATCGCCATAGCCCTTGACGTATCAGGGAGCATGGGAGAGACGGACTTCGAGCCGCACAGGCTGGGAGCGGCAAAGGAAATCATTGCCGACTTCATTGAGGATCGGAAGTACGACCGCATCGGCCTCGTGGTCTTCTCGCGCGCGGCGTTCATTCAGAGTCCTCCCACTCTGGACCACCTCGCTCTGGAACGTCTGCTCAGGGACATTTACCTCGCGGGCGAAATGAGAATCGAAGACGGGACGGCGATTGGGAGTGGGATGGCGACCGCCGCGAACATGCTGCAGGACTCCAGCGCCGAGAGCAAGATCGTCACCTTGATTACGGACGGGGTGAACAACGCGGGCGAGCTCGATCCGATAACGGTTGCCACGGCGGCGGAGGCGGTCGGCATCAAGCTGTACACCATCGGGATGGGAAGGGGCGACGAGTCGAGCGGCTCGCCGATCGGCCCATCGGGCACAGGGAGCGCAACTCAGGGAAATACCCTCGACGAAGAGACGCTGAGGCGGATCGCGGCCATAGCGAACGGAAAATACTATCGCGCCAAAAACACAGAGGAGCTTCGTGGCATCTACGCCGAAATCAACGCACTGGAGAAGTCGGATGTGGAGATTCAGAACTTCATCCGCTATAGAGAGATTCTGACATGGGTCCTGGTCCCGGCCCTGGTACTGCTGCTGCTGGAACTGGTCCTGTCAAATACCGTATTCCGAAGGCTTCCTTGAGCTCGACATGACCTTTGCGGCTCCACAGTTCCTCTTTGCGCTCGCCGTGCTCCCCGTGCTGATGGTATTCGCGCGATGGGTTTCGACGCGCCGGACCGCCGCGGTTTCGCGCATGGGTGATCCGGTTCTCGTCGAAAGGCTCAGCACCGCCGTAAGTCGAAGAATGCGCTTGGTTCGGTTTGTCCTTTGGTCTGGTGGCATAGCGCTGTTGATCGTCGCCCTGGCGCGGCCTCAGTGGGGCAGCGATGTCGAAATAGTCGAGCGCCGTGGCGTGCAGGTGATGGTGGTCTTGGACGTGTCTCGCAGTATGCTCTCCCAAGACGTGAAGCCAACTCGCCTCGACCGCGCCAAGCTGGAGATATCGGACCTGATATCTCGGTTGAGGGGTGACACGGTCGGCATCGTTCTGTTCTCCGGGGCCAGCTTCGTCCAATTTCCATTGACTGCCGACTACGACACCGCGCGGACCTACCTGAACAGCGCCAGCCCGAATGCGATCACCCGGCAGGGCACCGTGATCGACGAGGCGATTGCGATGGCAATGGGCAGCTTCAACGATCATCGGGTGAGCCAGAAAGTCATCGTCATCATGACGGACGGAGAGAACCACGAGGGTGATCCCTTTGCGGCCGCCCAGCAAGCCGCAGAGGCGGGAGCGGTCGTATACACCGTCGGTTTCGGCTCGTCGGAGGGGTGGCCCGTCGCCGTTTACGATGAACAGGGCGACGTGATCGGACACCGACAGGATGCCGAGGGACGCCCAATCGTCTCCAGGCTTGACGAAGGTGCGCTTCAACGCATTGCGGAGGCGGGAGGGGGCCGGTACTTCAGGGGCACCGATCCTAACGCGACGGTCGGTTTACTCGACGAGTTGGGATCTTTCCAGGGCGAGAGCTTTCAGAGCGAGCTCAACGAGAGAAGAGTCGAGCGGTTTCAGCTGTTCTTGCTCGCAGGCGCTCTTTCGCTCCTATTGGCCGAGGTCCTAACGGACCGGCTCGTACTAACGTCACGAAGTCGACTGCAAACGGTTATAGAGGGAGCGGAACATGTTTGGCGATAAAGCTCTGATCGCCTTGCCGGCCATTGCCCTTCTTCTGTCGGCCTGCGGGCCTACACCGGATCAGGTCAACAACTCGGGCCACGGACCGTACGCGAATGCGGACTACAGCGCAGCCCTCGATGCCTATGAAACATCCCGAGATCGTGTCCCGAGGGCGGGCGAGCCCCGCTACAACGTGGGAAACGCCCTGTACCGGATGGAGAATTTCGAGGAGTCGCTCGAGGAGTATGACGAGGCTCTCAAGTATGCGAAGGGCGACTTGCGCTCGCGAGGGTTCTTCAACCGAGGCAACGCGGCTTTTCGAACCCAGCAGTACGCACAGGCTGTAGAGGCGTACAAGGAGGTGCTGCGCATGAACCCCGATGACTCCGACGCCAAGCACAACCTGGAGTTGGCCCTGAAACAGATGCCGCCGCCGGACCCGGACGACGCACAGGCTTCTCCCCAGCCCCAGCCTCCGCAGGCCCAGCCGCCACCTCAAGCCCAACCGTCTCCGCAGGAGCCCCAGACCGAGCCGTTGACCGGAGATCAGGCGAGGCAGGCGCTTGAAGCGGTTGGAGAGGATGCCCAGACTCTTCAGGAGCGAAGACAGCAGACCCTGGTTTCCCCGAAACCTCAGACCGAGTTCGACTGGTAGCCCTTGACCGCGGCACGCATCGGAACCATACCGCGAGCTCTGGCCGGCGCAGCTCTTGTAGCGACGGCGCTGCTTCTTGCCGCTCTGCCCGTTCGTGCACAGCAATCGCCGTCCGACAAGTCTCTGTCCGTCACGGCGTCCGTGGACAACGACCGGCCCTATATTGGCCAGCAGATCACCTACATCTCCAAGATATACCAGCGTTCCGGCTTTCCTCACTCGATCCACTATGAGCCTCCCGGCTTCGCGGGGTTTTGGAACGTCCGCGCGACAGAGCAGGACGAATATAGCGAGACTATCGAATCCGAGGTGTACAGGGTCATCGAGCTGCGAACACTCCTTTTCCCGAGCATAGTCGGAACGATAGATATTGAGCCCCCCGTACTGACTGTGTCCCCCGGCTCATCGGAGGCGCCCACCGTCGTGGAGGGCGTCCCACTCACGATCGAGGTGCGTCCGATGCCCACGGACGCCCCGACAGGGTTCACGGGTGCGGTAGGCAGGTTTGAGATATCTGCGGAGGTGGACACTACGACGGGCCGGATGAACGATTCAGTCCAACTGACGGTGACGGTCCAAGGCGCGGGAAACATCGACGCGCTCCCGGATCCGTCCTGGCCAGAGTTTCGGGGCTGGCGTGTGATCAGATCGCCTACCTCCGTCACCAGTGAAGTCGTCAATGGAAAGCTCGTCGGGAGTCGGACGTACGCGAGTGTCCTGGTGCCCGAAATGCCTGGCGAGCTGACAGTCCCGGAGATCTCGTACGTACACTACGACTCTGACCTTGAGGAGTATGTCCAGGCCGCAACGTCACCGATCGTTGTATCTATTGCCGAGGCGGACGGCGTGCCGTCCGCCCCTCCGTCGTCCGCTGGAGGAACGGATGACGATCCGGAGTTGAGCGACACAAGGCGCGTCAGGGCCGTGCCGCCCGTTCTTGGCAAGGCGGGCGGGAATGTGACGGAAAACTACGGGTACTGGGCTGCGTGGACTCTGCCGTTGCTGGTAATCTTCGCAGCGGCGCTCTGGCGACGTAGACGCGATGCCTTGGAAGCAGCTCTCGTGGACTCCCGACGTCGGAATGCGCTTCCGAATGCTCAGTCGACACTCTCACGCGCCGTGGCCGCCGGCGATGACAACGCAGTCGCGGCCGCCGATGCGGTGCTGTCCTACCTCTCTGACCGGTTTGCGGAGCCGTTGACGGGACTGACTCGAGAGGCCCTTGGAGAGCAGCTTCGGGATGCAGGGGTCCCGACCGAAGTGGCAGAGCGAGTGGAGAACACCTTGGCTTCGGGCGAGGCGGCGAGGTACACGCCGGAGGCGGCGGCCGCGGGTCATACTGAGGATCGTGTCCAACGCGCCGCGCAGCTACTTGTCGAACTCGATGGAGCTATCGAGCAATGAACATGTCGCTGAGGTACCGCTTTACGCCAATGGCTGCTCTCGTCATTCTTGCGGTTCTCGTCGCGGGCAACGTCTTGGCACAGGAATCGTCGGCCACCGACCTGATGACCAGGGCAAATGAGAGATACGAACGCGGGGAGTACGCCGAGGCCGTTCAGCAGTACGAGGCTCTGATCGACCAGGGGTATAGTGACACGGCCCTCCACTTCAATCTGGGGAACGCGTACTTGGAGAGTGGAGATCTCGGGCGGGCCATCCTGAACTACATGCGTGCTCGTGCGTTGTCTCCTCGCAACCCGGAAATCGCGGAGAATCTTGAGCTGGCGCTCGGCATGACGGTGGACCGCATCGCAAGCGAGCGAGACTCTCTGGTCGAGAGCTTGTCCTATTTCGGGTACGGCTGGGTCACAGAGAGCGAGCTCAGCGTCTTAGCTCTCCTGCTATGGTTGCTGAGCGGAATGGCCATTGGCGCTCTTCTGGTGTGGCGGGCCTTCCCCCTCAGACGTGTGCTCCGTATGGTGGCCGCCGTCGTGACAGCGGCCACCGCTTCGTCATTGGTGCTTCTCGTGAGCATGATCTACGCCAATCCCTATGACAGTACCGGCGTTGTGACCGCTGAGGCCGTTGAGGTTGTGAGTGGGCCCGGAGCGCAGTACCCCGAGCATTTCAGACTTCACAGTGGCGCGCAGGTGCGCGTTACCGACTCCCGACACGGCTGGATCAGGATTGCGTTGCCCGGTGGGGAGCTTCAGGGTTGGGTGCCCGCTCACGCCCTGGAGGCCGTTGGGCGGAGCGGCTGACTGGCTCCATAGCGTCCGCATCCTGCTGTAGGCCTACACGGCTAGTTGGCGCCGCCGGAGGCGGGCGACTCTACATACTGCCCGTTGAGTGGATCGTAGACGTACTCCTTGACGCTTGTGGGGCTGCTTTCGTCAAAGATGCGCAGACGGGTTATCCTCAAGCCGTCCCAACCAGTGTCCCATGCGCTGCTGGTCCTGCCGCAGACCTCTTCAGATGCGTATGTCGGAAGGCGTCCCAATCGTTCCTCTTTGGTATAAACGATGCTCGAGCGTTCCAGCTCCTCGCTGGCAAAGCTGCAACCTCTAACACTTCCAAGCAACATATACGCGGCCGCGCCAAGGCTCGAATCGGTGGTGAACCTCTCGGGAGTCCCCCATACTCTCCCTAGATCGGTCAGCGTGACTCGAGTGTAGTCCGACGGCGTGGACGCTTCGAACGACCTCCGGGACGTGTCAGACTCGGTCGGCGTTTCAGATTGCTCGGGAGACGGACTGGCCGTTGGCGCCGTTGTGGACGGTGAGGAATCCTCGACCACCGCAAGAACCGGATCCGAGCACCCACTGCGATTACAGGCGGTGACCCAGTGCCGATTTATTCCGTCACTACCACTGATTAGATTTGCTGGACTGTCGAATTCGTGGGTCGTTTTCTTTAGATTAGTGATAACCATTCGGCAGAAGTAAGCCGGATCGCACAGCGGTCCTCTATCGTCAAATATCCAAGCCCTGGCATAGACCTCGTAGTAGTCCGCTCCTTCCACGGGCTCCCAGCTCACTCGCACAGACTCGGCAAATCCCGAGTAAACGACCTGGCCATGTCGATCCCTGTAAATATATCGCACATTGGCTGGACCGGAGGATGTGGCCTTCAGACCGGGCGTTGGCACCGTTGCAGCCGCGCCGGCGCGCGCTACCTCTCCAGTTGGTGCGCTCATCTCGTCGCAAAACGGCAAGCCGCCGAGGTCAGACGCGTTCAGATCCAACTGCTCCCTGAGACTGATCGGAATACACCCGCTCAAGTGGTTCTTTCGGATGGTGCTTTCGGCCGATTCCGCCAGTTGCTTGCCAGCCTGTTTGACTTGAGACGAGAAGCTTGGGGAATCACCCCCAATCGTGATTCTCACCCTTCCACTCAAGGCCGTCACGGTCCGCTCGGCGGTGAGATCAAGCTTTCGCAGTCGGTCAAGGTTGCCCAACTCGGGAGGTATCCGGCCCGATAGGTCGTTAGCGGCAAGGTCCAGCTCAGTCACCCGGCCGTCCTCGTCTGTTGTGACGCCAGTCCATTCACTCAAGGGGACGTCGGTCAACCAGTTGTCGTTTCCCAGCCAGCTGGGCCCGTCCGTGGCGTGAAACAGGGCTGCCAACGCCTCTCGATCTGTTTCGGGTGAAGAACCTGCTGTCTCAGATGCTGCCTCGAAGACGAGGACGATTAGACCTACGAAGAGCAGGAACACGACGAGCCCTGCTCCACCGGCGACCCACATCCAGGTCTTCGCGTTCGTGGAGGCTTCGACCGCATCCGGAGTGTCGCCGCCATGCGCAGAGGCGACTCTCTCTGCGCTCGGCGGCGATCCGGTTATTGCACGTCCACAGTCCCTGCAGAATCTGGCCACATCGTCGTTTTCCGACCCGCAGTTCTTGCAATACATGGGCTCAACCTCCGAGATTCAGGGTAGCCGGCTCCGCCAATCGGTCAGAAGCACCTGACGCGCACCTTAGCTGCCGGAAGACAGCAACACCCCGTTGCGCGCCCCATGGTCGTCCTGCCTCAACCGCCTCCGCCCGATAGGGCGTCGCTCTTCCCCCACACGATTTCAGGTCCCGGGTTCGTCTGAGCGTTCTCCGCTGCCTGTCGGTACGGGGAGGGCGTCCCTGTTCTTGTGGAAATGCTGTACCAGCAGTAGCGCGATAGTAGCGATGGACACGAAGACCGTTCCTCCGTGGACAAACCGTATCGCACCCGCAGGGAGGTTGTCCCACAGGGCCCACACAGCGATCGTGAATCCGACAAGCCCTAGCGCTACGTAGATCACGAGAACAGTCAGACGCGCCTTGCTGTCGCTTGCTTGCGCCATGATCACGGCTATGATCGAGTACACGACCGCAACACCGGCTGCGGTCCAGCCAGCACTGATGAAATCGTCCATGAGCTCTTCTCCGGACAGGTCCCGACTCCCCAGCCAGGTCGCATCCAGAATCTCCACTGCGATGACGGCCAGCAGGACATACACAACCCAGCGCGCTATTTTGTATATTCGCTCCGGCCCCATGACTACAAGCGCCAGATATCCGCCATATGTTCCACACAAGCCAACGCCAATGATCGAGAACATGGCCCTTCGGAGTTCGTCTGGGCCCCACGCGAAATCAGTCCACACTTGCAATATCATGATGAACAGCCCAGCACTCATGAGGGCTCCCCAAATGAACGGGAGATACGAAAGCGCATACCAGAGCTGTCCGTCCCGCTCGCGGTAGGTGCGAACGAGGTAGTAGCTGGCGGTAGCGCTTAGCACTATCCCAACCATGATCAGCATGCTGAACAGCAGGTTCGGAAGGTCTATCAGGGCGCCGATGTCGAAGCGAAGCGAAAGGAGTCCGATGACGGACCATAACAGGACACCCAGTGCGCCATACCAAATCAGTGCCGGCCCGACGGTTGCGAAGAAACCGCCGGATGCATCCATGGTCAGAAAGCGCTGATAGCTGCCCCTGTCCTCAGTTACCGCCTCAGGAGAATCGCCCTGTTGGATTGGGGTGCCGCATCGCGTGCAAAACGGCACGTCTTCTTCAATTTCGCTGCCACAGCTTACGCATGTGGCCAGGACGCGCTGATAGCTGCCCCTACCCTCAATCGCCGCCTCAGGAGAATCGCCCTGTTGGATTGGGGTACCGCATCGCGTGCAAAACGACGCGTCTTCTTCAATTTCGCTGCCACAGCTTGCGCAGTTACTAGTCATTCGTACCATTTGACTACCTTTCCTTTCTGGTGGCTAACGTGAAACGGCTATCCTCCCGAAGAGCCAATCCGCCTAGAATCCCGCGTGCCATCTCGATATTGCCACGCGTGGTCGCTCTCACGAAAGCCAGGTCGCCGTGGCGA
>JAKZVY010000095.1:0-3458 GCA_047515825.1 Dehalococcoidia bacterium | reverse complement strand
CCCCGTCTCGAACAGGGGCCAAGATGGTCCGCAACAGCGCAAGACCGCCCCCCATGACGGGATGTGGGCTTTATATCACAATTACCCCCCCCGTCAAGGCTTTTAAAAACTCGATATAGGAGTGATAACTATGTGTATAGCTCTTGCCCGCACTCGGGAACCCACTGTCTGAACTGTGATTTGTGGGATTCACGGATTGCTATGATTTTTCGCTCTCACTGCCCGGACCGCGATTCAACACCCTGGTTTAACTTGGAACAGGCGAGCATGTCTAAAAGTCAACACGGCCTAGTAGGAGCAGAGTTGAACGCAAGGGCGCGAGGGACTGTGCCGTCGAGGGAGAGGGGATGTGTCGGTTGGGGTCGGGCCGGGTGGAGCGCCAAGTGGAGAAGCGTCCGCCGGTTGAATACAAGCCGTGATGGTCGTATAGTCTTGGGCGTCGGGACTGCCAATCCCCGTAAGGGCCGAATCGCGGCGCACCCGCAGTACAACTATTCCAGGAGGCTCGCAGCATGGCGAACAGAGAGAGGGAACTCGAAGCGCAGAGGGTCGTGTACATCAAGAGCGATCTGTATCCGGACGGCGAGTTCGTGCCTGAGCTCGAGGCGAGGCTGTCGGTATTCGACAGGGGCTACACGATCGGCGACAGCGTGTATGAGTACGGGCGCACCTACCGCCACTCGCCGTTCCAGGTCGAGGAGCACATGGACAGGATGTTTACATCGCTCAAGACGCTCAGGATAAATCCCGGGGTGACTCACGAGGAGTTCTGCGCTCTTTGCAAAGAGGTGACGATGCGAAACATGCCCCTCCTGGCGGAATACGAGGAGTACAACATCGTGTGGGAGGCCACGAGAGGCGAGTGGGGATGGCACGGACGCAGGCCCCCAATTACCGAAGGGGACGGCAGGCCGACGGTCATTATCAAGAACAACCTCAACGACCAGATCGCGTGCTCCCGCGCGTTCATCACCGGCATCCACATGGTGACGCCCCCGGGCAGGCACGTTAGCCCCCAGGCGTGGGACCCAAAGGTGAAGACTTACAGCCGGCTCAACTACGTTTTGGCGGGCATTGAGGCAAGCCAAGTCGACCCCTAACGCGACCGCGCTGCTGCTGGACGGCAACGGCAACCTGTCCGAGGCGACCGGGGGCAATGTGTGGATCATCATGGACGGCGTGCTCATGACGCCGACCGATGCCAACATTCTGAGAGGTCAGACGAGGAACAACGTAATGACGCTGGCGGGCAGGCTCGGAATACCTGTCGAGCAGCGCGACTTGCAGCCATGGCACCTGTACAACTGTGACGAGGCGTTCCACACCTCCACGTATCCCGGCCCGATGATGCCGATAGGCAAGTTCAACGGGATGCTGGTCGGCAAGTACCTGCCCGGCCCTATCACGACCATACTCGCCGCCGAGTGGAGCGAGTGGGTTGGAATCGACGTTACGGGGAGGGACCGACTGTCTGCGGAAGAAGCCGCGACTCTGGATGAGGAGGGAGGCAGGCTGAACGATCAGAGGGTGGAGATCGAGCACGTAGCCTTTTAGACTGGGGACACCTCCGGCCAGCAGATGAAGCCCGGCCGTCAGGACAGTCACCGAGTCCTTTCTAAGCACGTCCTTCCGGGGGTCGTCAACACCGTGATGGTCATAGCCACCCTGAACAAAGGCGGGCCGATTCTGACCGAGTCCACTCTCAGCTACCTCGGGGTGGGCATCCCGCCTCCCACCCCGGCCTGGGGCGCGATGGTGGCCGACGGCAAGGACTATCTGGCATCGTCTTGGCAGATCTCGTTCTTCCCAGGGATGGCGATATTTCTGACCGTGATCGGCTTCAACTTCTTGGGCGACTGGCTCAGGGACTCTCTTGACCCGCGCCTCAGACAGGTGATGTAATCATCGTTCAATCCTTCTATAATGGGGCCGACTGAAGCACTGGAGTCGACAGGGAGGGAACACTCACATGGCCACCACTCTAACCGGAGAGCAACTGGAGGAAATTAAACAGCAGGCGGCTGACCACTTCTGGCCGCATGCGCGGCAGGCGGGCGATGTGTCCGACGACACGGGTCTCAAGGTCGTCACGGGCGCACACGGCGTCTGGGTCGAAGACGCCGCGGGCGACGATTGGTTCGATCTGATCTCCGCCATGTTCCTCAAGAACATCGGACACGGTCGCAAGGAGATCGCCGAGGCCGTGTACGCTCAGATGCAAGACATCAGCTACTCGCCGGGCGGAACTGTCACTCCGGCTACCGCTCAGCTCGCCGCCAGGGTCGCGGGCCTCGCGCCGGACAAAGAGTCCAGGGTCTACTTCATCAGCGGCGGCTCGGAGGCGGTCGAGACCGCGCTCAAGATGGCGAAGCAGTACCACAACAACAATGGCGAGGCGGGCCGCTGGAAGGTGATCAGCAGAAGAGGCTCGTACCACGGCGCGACGCACGCCGCCATGGCGCTGGGACAGTCCGGTGGATTCGTCGCTCCAATCGGCCCGCTGATGCCAGGCAACGTGCACGTCGCACAGCACGACCCATATCGAGGCCTGTGCGGAGACGCGGACGGTAACTGCAACCTCGAATGCGCCAAGGAGATCGACAGAGCCATTGAGCACGAGGGACCGAAGACCGTGGCGGCATTCATCGGCGAGCCGGTTTCGATGTCGGCGGGCACCCACATCCCGCACCCGGATTACTGGCCCACTATCAGGGAGATCTGCGACAAGCACGGCGTCATCCTGATCTGCGACGAGGTGATCACCGGGTTCGGTAGGACGGGCAAGATGTTCGCGACCGAGCACTGGGGCGTACAGCCCGACATCACAACCGTCGCCAAGGCGCTGACGAGCGGCTACCTGCCGATCGGCGGCGCGATCGCGCGTAAGAGTATCGCCGACGCCTTCATCGGAGACGAGAACTCGACGTTCAAGCACCTGATCACGTTCGGCGGCAATCCCGCGTCCTGCGCGGCCGGGTTGGCCAACCTCGACATCATGGAAGGCGAGGGCATGGTCGAGAACTCCGCAGAGATGGGAGACTACCTCTACGAACGCCTCCAGACGCTGTACGAGCACAGCATCGTCGGCGACGTGCGCGGCGGAATGGGGCTGCTGGCAGCGGTCGAGATCGTCAAGGACAGGGACACAAAGGAGAAGTTCCCGAAGGAGGTGAAGCTTGGCGACAAGCTGACCGCGCTGTTCAACGAGAACCACATCCTGGGACGCGGCGGAGATGTGATACCGATAGCACCGCCCCTGTGCATTACCAGAGACGAAGTCGACGGACTGGTGGACAGCCTGGACGACTCGATAAGAAGGGTGGAGGCTGAACTCTAGGCTCTCCGCTTCTACTGGCCGGACGGCATTGGCGGTGTGAGTCCAAGCTCTTCTGCCTTTTGCATGTCTCGCATGGCCTCTTGGTTCCGGCCAAGCTCCTGGTAAGCGAGGCCCCGGACCA
>JAKZVY010000094.1:0-11327 GCA_047515825.1 Dehalococcoidia bacterium | reverse complement strand
GTCGGGAATGCATTCAATGCAATCACCCTCACCCCAGCCCTCTCCCTCAAGGGAGAGGGAGTGTGTTGAGTCATGTCCATAGCTGTTTCATACTTTACATACCCCTGTCAGCTCATCAAAGGATAGGGAAAATCCTGCATGCAGATGGCGTGTAGATGACCTTCATGTCGAAAATGTCAACGCTGGCTAGTGACGTAGCTTGAACTGATTCAGGTTCGGCTACAACTCTTCCCAGTCGAGGACTCGATTGTTTCTCATTTCGAGAATCTGGGCGTCGGTGTAGCCAAGCTCTCTGAGTATCGGGAACGTGTGCTGACCGCGCACTATGCCGCCTCCGGCGACACTGGGAGTCCTGGAGAACTCGAGTATGGGCGCGTAACGCCAGAACTCGCCGTAGGTTAGGTGGCTCACCTCGACGGTCAGTTGGTTCTGGGCCACGTGCTCGTCTTCGGCGAAGAAGTGGTACATACCGCGGTCCTCGGTCTGCACGCAGCCTACGTCGGCCGCGGTCAGCAGTCGCTCCCACTCCAGCGCCGGACGATCGGCGAAGATGGAACCCAGCTCCGACGCCAAAGCATTGTCGTTGTCCTTCCGAGCGTCTGCGGTGACAAACCGGGGGTCTTCAAGAAGGTCCGGCCGGCCGAGGGCGCTGCACAGCCGCGACCACTCGTCTTCGAACGGGCACGCAAGGAACACCCAGCCGTCGGGCGTCTGGTACAGCCTGAATAGCGCGCCCGTGCCGTACCCCTCTGCGTCTATCACAGACCTTTCCGGTCTGCCCTCGTAGTCGAAGAAGTCGTCCGCGTTGACGTAGGCGTTGGAGCCGATCATCGTGGTCTCAACGTACTGCTTGTCGCCGTGTCTCTGGCGAGCGTACAGGGCCATGGTGATCGCGGTCGCAGTGAGCATTGCGGTGTTTGGGTCAGGGTTGACCTCGTTGGCGCGACCCAACTGGCGGGAGACGGAACGGAGTTCGTCCATCGTCATGCTGGCGTTGTCCGAAGGGAGCGCGCCGCGGCTGATCTGCGCCATGACTCCACCTCCGACCGCGCCGCCGATCGGGTGCATCGCGGGCCGGTGGCTGTGCGGGCCTGTCGAACCGTACCCGCCGAGATAGGCGTAGACGGCATCGGGGCTGAGCGCTCTAACCTGCTCGATGCCGATGCCAACACGCTCCGGCGCGCCCGGGCGCATGTTGTGGAGCACGACGTCGACTTTCGGCAGCAGACGACTGAGTATGTCCTGGCCTTCGTCTGTCTTGAGGTCTATGGATAGGCCCTCTGTACCAGCCATAGTCCGGTTCGACGCCAGCCCGTTGTAGTGCCCGCGCATCCAGTCTCCGGCTAAGGTTTCTATGCGGATGACGCGCGCGCCCAGCTCGGCGAGCAGCGACCCCGCGAGAGGACCGGCAATGACTGTGGACATGTCCAGGACGGTTACGCCTTCAAGCGGGTGGGCGGGAGTCGCGCCATTGCCATTCGCGGATTGGGCAGGCGGGTTGCTGATACGTGACAGCACCTCATCGGTGTGCTGGCCGATCCGTGGTGCAGGGCCTTGCACGCTGGGTTGGGCCGCATCCATGCGGAACAGTGGGCCAAGTTGGCGCATAGGTCCGACGGTCGGGTCATGGACCGTTTGGACCGATCCGTTGTAGACCAGCTGCGGATGATCGAGCGCCTCGATTGAGGTCATGAAAGGCTCGGCGGCTACGTCGCCCTCAACGTTGATGAACAGGTCCATCCACTCGTCGAGGGATTTCTCCTGCATCTTGTCCAGTATGAACTCGCGCATCTCCTCCCGAGGATCGTCGTCGAGGAATGGGGCAGAGGCGTAGCGTGGGTCTTCGAGCAGGTGGCCAAGACCAATCGCGTGAATCTCCGAGATAAAGAGTCTCTCCATAAGGTTGGCGAGCTGCAGCCAGCGTCCATCGCCGGCACGCACCGCCAGATACTGGATCGGCGCGGGCCTCGATGCGACCACGGTGAGATCGTCAGGGAAGTTCTCCGGGAACTTGATCATCATCTGCCAGACGAGGAACTGGCTGAGGTCGTAGTAGGTCATTGCCCGGAGCAGACTGGTCTGAACGTGCTGCCCGGCGCCCGTCCGGTCGCGGATCATCAACGCGGCCACTGCGCCACGGACCGCGGCCATTGCCGCGCCGTGGCTTGCGACCTGCACCGCGCCGTAGTTGGGACCTTCGCGTCCGTTCTGCCCGGCGAACGCCATGTACCGGCCGCACTTCGCGCTGACCAGAGCCTCGTATGGACGATATCGAGCATATGGCCCGGAATCGCCAAATGCTGTTATTGATGTGTAGACGAGACCGGGGTTCTCGGCTTTCAGACTCTCATAGTCAACGCCGAGCGCGGCAGCGTCTCCTGGAACGAAGCTTTCGACCACAACATCCCCGCAACGCGCGAGCGCCTTGGCGTGCTTGCGACCCTCGACGGTCTCAAGGTCCAGCACGACGCTCTTCTTGCCTCGATTCCACAGGAGCGAGGCGGGGTGTGTCCGGTAGGGGTCTCCGCCGGGCGGCTCGACCTTGATGACATCGGCTCCGAAGTCAGACATCACCATCGTCGCGACGGAGCCCGCCATGCCCTGGCTGAAGTCCAATACGGTGATGCCATCAAATACTTGTGTCATGAGGCCTCGTCCACCCTCCCCCGTATCGAAGTACGGGGTGACGTTACTTCGGTCTTCCGGCCCATCCGGCAACCTTCAGGGTGAGTCCTGCGCATTAATGCTGACGTGTCCATCGCCGTTGCGATGAAGCTCCAGGGCAATCTCTCTTCCCGGGTTCGGTCTCCCCTCCGTGTGCCCTAACGGGAAGACTCTGGCGCTCAGCCGGTGTTCGGTCAGCTCCAGCAGACCGACAGTGCCCAGTCGCAGCTCTTTGTGGTGCGGGAAGGTGATCGATCCGCTGTTGATGAGTGTAACACCGTCGCGATGTTCCAGACGCTCCTCGTGAGTATGGCCAGCGATCATCACGTCGACCGGACTTGGGAAGTACTGGCTGAGCACGGACATCGGGCGGAACTGGCCTCGCAGGCTGTGTGTCATGCCGACTCGCCAGCCCTCAACGTCGATGACCTGCACTTCCTCACACCGCGAGTCCGGGATGGGGTCGTTGTTGCCCGTGGAACAGAGTACTGGCGCGAACTGCTCCAGCCAATCGAGCACGGATGGCGCAGTCAAGTCGCCCCCATGAAGGATCAGGTCCACGCTGTTGAAGAATTCCGCCGGTTGGGGTCCGAGCTCTTCAAGCTGTCGGATTACATTGGGTAGGTGGGTGTCAGTGAGGAGTCCTATAATCATGCGCCGAAATATACTAACTACGGGGCAGGGCGGTCAATGTTGGGGGGCTGTGGTCGTTAAGGTATTGGTTGGTAACAGAGTGACTTGATGAAGTGCGACCTCACGTTGAGTCAAACCAAAGGGTGTACAATGGAGACAGTCAGTCATGGACAAACGACCAACCAGTAACAACCTTCACTTCCCAGATCTGTCGATCGAGGGATTCCGCGGGCTTAGGCGTCTTTCGATCCCGCAGCTAGGCCGTGTGACGCTAATCACGGGAAAGAACAACACCGGGAAGTCCTCCATCCTTGAAGCGTTACGCCTTCATTCGCAGAATGCCGACCCCACGGTGGTCTATAGCATTCTCACATTTCGAGAAGAGTATGTACGAGGTGTACATGAAGAAGACTACTTCTCGGACTCCGAGAGTGTGTTCCCTGTTTCTGCCCTATTCCACGGATTTCCTCAAGTTTGGGATGACTTTGGGCCAATCGTCATTTCTACCACTGGCAGATCGCGCCGCATGGAACTGACAATAAAGGTCGACTGGCGCACAGTGGAAAGGGACGCGCGCGGAAGCCAAGCGCTGGCTGTCAAGCAATCCACGGTGTTGGAGGAACTTGAAGATGAACCGGCTCTGGTCGTAAAGACAGAGGAAGAGGAACATGTCTGGCCATTGGAGATATATTCCCGCCTGCTTGACAGGCCCCGTTACCGGTTATCCAGTAGGGTACGGATGCCCTGTATATTCGTTAGCCCCTATTGTGGCGAGCGGACAGACATGCTGGGGCATCTATGGGACGGCATTGCTCTAACTGACAGCGAGAAGGATCTGGTCGAAGCGCTGCGTATCATAGATCCGAGAATATCTGACGTCGCAGTGGTTGGGGGTGAAGCACGTTTCAGGAGGAGAACTGCCATTGTACGTTCTGATAACATCTCGCGGCCTGTGCCCCTTCGCTCTTTCGGCGACGGCCTGAATCGCCTGCTCGCTATAGTCCTCTCCCTCATCAATGCTGGTGGCGGCCTCCTGTTGGTTGACGAGTTTGAAAACAGCTTGCACCACACCGTGCAGCTAGATGCGTGGCGTATGATATTCAGGATCGCTCAAGACCTTGATGTCCAAGTCTTCGCCACCTCGCATAGCTGGGATGCTATAGAGGCGTTTCAGGCAGCTGCGGCCGAGGCTCCAGAAGATGGAGTGCTTCTCCGCCTGACGCGCCGAGGCGATGACGTCATTCCCACGGTGTTCTCAGAAAACGAACTGGCAGTTGCTACTCGCGACGACATCGAACTTCGCTGACATGGCGGGCCAGAAGATCCTGCTGGTTGAGGGCAGCGACGACGAGCACGTTCTGAAACACATCTGTGGCAATCGCGGCATTCCCGCCCTCGATGAAGTGAAACCTCACGGCGGCGATACAGAACTCCTCGAGAGCATTCCCGTCCGTCTCAGAGCAAGCACCGAGGACGGAGACGTAGTTGGCATTATCATCGACGCGGACACGAGCCTTGACACTCGCTGGCAGTCCGTCCGTGATAGGTTCACCCAGGTCGGATACCAGAACGTTCCCGCTGTCCCAGACGCAAATGGAACGATCTTCGAGCCTCCAGAAGGGTCGCTGCTGCCAAGAGCAGGCGTCTGGATAATGCCGGACAATCGGACTCCGGGAATCCTGGAGGACTTCCTTAGTTTCTTGGTGCCTCAACCAAACGACCTTTTCGACCATGTGACCGACAGCGTGGACTCTATTCCGAATCGACTCTTCAGTGACAATGATGAGCCCAAGGCGGTCATTCATACTTGGCTCGCATGGCAAAAGGAGCCAGGCAGGCCCTATGGCACAGCCATTACAGCGCGCTTCCTTGATTCCAACGTACCACAAGTCGAAGCTCTAGTTTCATGGCTCAGACGGCTGTTCTACGAATACGACAGCGCGGCGTGAATTGCCCCCAGCCACTCTGCCCCTAGTTCGGAGCGCTGGTGAGCAGGAAGCCTCCGTCCACGGGGAGGGTAATGCCGGTGACGAACCGGGCTTCGTCGCTGGCGAGGTAGAGGGCGGCATAGCCGATGTCCCAGCCCAGCCCCTCGACGGGCAGGGGCGTCGATGTCCGGCGCATCTCGCGGGCGTCTGGTGAGCTGCTCTCCAGCCTGGGGGTCCACATGAGTCCGGGCATGATGCAGTTGACCCTGATGTTGTCGGAGGCGTGATCGACCGCCATCGCCCTGGTCAGGCCGACGACCGCCGACTTGTTGACCGTGTACGGCGCGGACGACCTCATCGCCTTGGGCCTGAGGGCCGTCACGGATGACACGTTGATTATCGAGCCGCCTCCGCCGGTCTTCATCTGGGGAACGGCCCAGCGGCCCATGTTAATCATGCTCATCAGGTTGACCGAGATGCTGCGCGACCAGTCTTCCTCTGTAGCGTCCACGACGCTGCCAGACCCGCCTCCGCCACCGACGTTGTTATGCAGGATGTGGAGTCCGCCGTACCGCTCTACGGCTTCGCCCACGACGCGCGCACAGTCGTCGGGATTGGTGACGTCCGCAGAGGCGGACATCGCCTCGCCGCCCTCTTCCTCTATTATCTCCCTGGTCGCTTCAGCCCACTCGCGTACGGCATCGACGAGCACGACGCACGCTCCTTGACGGGCGAAAAGGATGGCAGCAGCCGCGCCGTTGCCGATACCTCTTCCTCCGTACGTTCCCGCGCCGCTCACTATGGCGACCTTGCCGCTTAACCTGCTGGTCGGCGCGTGATCAGAACTCATGAGACACGTCCTTTCGCGACGTCAGGCACTCTATTCCTGTTCCAGAACGTGGAGGTACATGAACGCGCCCGTGAAGGTGGTCGCCTCTTCACAGTGTCCTCCCACCATTTCGCCAGAGGGACGCGCGGCTGCCAGGTGGATGTGGGCCCGGATGCCGCCCTCCGGCAGGGGCTGGATGTAGCCGTCAGCCGTGACCAGCTCCAGGTTCTCGTCGATCACCGTTCTCTCGAACTCGGGCGAGTCGTCTTCGTCGAACCCGCACAGGTTGCGGAGCCTGAGCTGCCTGAGACTGCCTATGCATGACGTTATGGCTGCCTCACGGATGCCCTCTGAGAGGGCGAACTTTTCCAATTCGGCGACGAGATTCTCGTTGGCCTGGAAGCGGCGGTATATGACGGGAGATGTGCTCGGTTCCCATCTCTGCATGGCATGTCCCCCTGAGTGGCTGGATGGTGTGGATGTGGCCCGGCGTAAAGCTGATTGAGTATGGGCCGCAATATACAAAGCGCACTAAATGCCGTCAATGTGTGAGGCGTGAATTTCGTTGACGGTGTATAGGGCGTATGCTAACTTTGGCCCACGTTTGACTATGAAAAGCGAGGTCTCGCCTCGCGAAAGGAGCTTCTGGATATGCCGCAAACCAGAGAGGCCGCAATCGTCGGCATACACGAGTACCCGCTGAGGGTCGTTGGGCCTGACGTCAGTGCACTACAGATCAAGGCCGCGTCCGCGGCCCGCGCGTTGGAAGACGCCGGGCTGAGCTGGAGCGACGTTGACGCCGTATACGACACCGGCAGCCACCAGAACATTGGCGGGCTCGGCATCTCGGAGTATTTCGGCATCAAGCCGAGACTGATCGACAATACCGCGGTCGGCGGGACGTCCTACGAGTTCCAGGCCAACCACGCCGCCACGATGATCGCGGCGGGGAAGTGCGACGTTGCCCTCATCACCTACGGCTCCACTGCCCACTCGGACAGGCGCCGGATCGGCACGGGCGGAGCGCCGGGCGCGGGCATCCCCAACCCACAGACGAACATGGAGTCGTCCTGGGGTCAGACGCTAATCGCAAACTACGGGATGGTCAAGAGTCGCCACATGTACCAGTACGGCACCACCAACGAGCAGTTCGCTCACATTTCAGTAGCCACCCGCAAGCACGCGATGAGAAATCCGGAGGCGGTCAAGGCGATGACCGACCTGGAGTTCGTGGGCATTCGGGAGCTGACCGTCGAAGACGTAGTTGACTCGCGGACGATCGCGTGGCCGCTGAGGCTGCTGGAGTGCTGCATGATCTCGGACGGCGGCGGCGCGGTCGTCATAGCGTCCAAGGAGGCCGCCGCCAGCTGCGCCAAGTCCCCGGTGTGGGTTATTGGTGGGGGAGAGGCGACCAAGTACCGGGAGAACGGCGGCGACATCACGGTGAGCGCCGGAGCGCAGTCCGGTCCGAGGGCATTCGCCGACGCGGGCGTGACCCCGGACGAGATTGACGTCCTGATGGCTTACGACTCGTTCTCGATTACCGTCATGTGCATGATCGAGGACCTGGGCTTCTGCGAGAAGGGTGAGGGTGGAGAGTATGTCGCGCAGGGACACCTGGTGTTCGACGACCCGCGCAAGCCCGCGCTGAACACTGACGGCGGCGGCCTATCGTCCAACCATCCGGGCGAGCGCGGCATCTACCTGCTGATTGAGGCGGCGCGACAGCTCCGGGGCGAGTCCAACTCGCAGGTCGATGGCGCAAAGCTGGCGGTTGCCGTCGGCAACGGCGGCCAACTGGGATCGAGGCACGCCACAGGTGTGACGATCCTGGCGGCGGATTAGAAGAGAGATCACCGATGACATACATACCAGTCGAAGAAGTAGCAGAAGAGTACAGGCAAACGGGCCGGTGGCTCATGGACCGGGCTGAGTGGGAGTTCGATCGGGGCGATCTCGTGCAGGCGTCCGAGAAGGCGTGGGGCGCAGCGGCGCAGTTCCTGAAGGCGCTGGCCACACAGCGCGGATGGGGGCACGAGTCGCACCAGCACCTCGGACAGGTCGCAGACAAGCTGGCGGCCGAGACGGGGAACCCTGAAATCAGTATCCTTTTCGACAGGGCAGAAAGCCTGCACGCCAACTTCTACGAAGCGTACAGAAGCGAAGCGTCGGTGCGTTTGGGCATAGACGCCATGCAGCAGTACCTCGACATCATGGAGGCCATCCCTCCGCCCGAAACACGCCCTCGCATTGGTCACAAAAAGAAGAGGACCTTCTACAGAACGCGAGAGGACCAGACCGCAGGCGCCGCCGTCGAGCCCGACGCCTGATACAGGGAGAACACAATGACCGAACAAGCACTGAGGCCACAGCCACGCTTTCCCGAGCAGGACACTGAGCCGTTCTGGGAGGCCACCAAACGACGTGAGCTGGTTTACCAGACCTGCGACGACTGCGACGAGGTGATCTTCTATCCACGCGCCCACTGCACCGGTTGTCTGTCCAGCAACATATCCTGGAACGTGTCCGCCGGGAAGGGAGAGGTCTATACGTTCAGCGTGGTCATGCAGAACTATCACGCCGCGTTCAAGGACCTCGGCCCATACGCATTGGCCTACGTGGACCTCGACGAGGGCTTCCGAATCATGACCAACATCGTAGAGGTCGATAACCCGATCGATGACGTCACCTGCGGAATGAGGGTGGATCTCACCTGGATCGACCAGGGCGAGGGCGAGATAGCGTTGCCTGTGTTCAAGCCCGCGTAGGGGGACCGTCCGATGGACTTCCGATTCACACCCGAGCAGGACGAATGGCGGCGGGAAGTACGTTCGACCATCGAGTCCCTGATCACTTCCGACCTTCGGGAAGAGATGGAGAGCGATGACGACGTCGGCCCAGGCCCCGCCGGCAAGCGCTTCATGCGCGAGCTTGGCAGCCGCGGACTCCTGGGCATCTCCTGGCCTGAGGATTACGGCGGACTGGGCCGGTCTCTCATGGACCAGTACATCTTTTCCGAGGAGGTCGGCAGCTACGGCGGTCTGTACACCAACGGCACGGCGGTAAACATGGTCGGGCCGACCGTCATGAACGTCGGCACGGATGAGCAGCGCGCCGAGTGGCTGCCCAAGATGCTCAGCGGCGAGGTCGAGTGCGCGCTCGGATACACCGAGCCCGGCGCCGGTACAGACCTCGCTGGTCTTCAGACGCGCGCGGTAGTTGACGGGGACGACTACGTGATCAACGGTCAGAAGCTGTTCACAAGCGCAGGACACTTCTCGTCTCACGTCTGGCTGCTGGCACGTACGGATACCGAGGCCAGGAAACACCGCGGGCTATCAGTGTTCCTCGTGCCGATGGACTCCGACGGTATCTCCGTGCGTCCCCTGTGGCGCATGGACGGCGGGCGCACCAACGAGGTGTTCTTCGACAACGTCCGCATACCGCGCCAGAACCTGATCGGAGAACCCAACCGGGGCTGGTACCACGTCGCCATGGCGCTCGACTTCGAGCGGGTCAGCATCGGCTCGCGGTACACGGGCCTGCTGCGTAGGCTGAACAGGCTCGTCGAATACGCCAACGAGACGGAGATCGATGGCCAGCCACTGTCCCGCGATCCACACTTCAGGACACGGTTCACCGAGATCGGCATGAAGCTGGAGACGGTCAGACTGCTGTCGTACCGGACGGCGTGGATGATCGACCAGGGCATCGTCCCCAACTACGAGAGTTCGGCGCTGAAGATCGTCGCTACCGACCTGATCCAGGAGGTCGCCGACTTCGGGTTCGAGCTGCTGGGCCTGCACGGCCAACTCACGAAGAACTCGCCATTCACGTTGCTGGACGGCGAGATGGAGCAGGCGTACAGGAGTGGGATCTTCCTGAGATTCGGCGGCGGCGCGAACGAGGTGCAGCGCAACATCATCGCGCAGCGCGGCCTCGGGATGCCGAGGGAAGGCTCGCAGGCGCGGCAGGACGTCCGGTCGCCGCAGGCCGCTGCTGGCAGGACGTAGAAAACATTCGCGAATTTCCACCAACATACCCCCTCTCCCTTGAGGGTGATTATAAAGACTCAGACCATGGACCTATCCCTCACAGATGCCCAGCAAAGGCTGAAAGATACCGCCAGAGAACTGTTCGAAGTCGAGTGCCCGACGAGCTTGGTCCGGGCAATGGAGCAGGACGACAGGGGCTATCCCGCCGACCTGTGGGAGCGCATATCGGGTCTCGGATGGTCCGGGCTGCCGTTCCCTGAAGAGTTGGGAGGCTCCGGCGGGACGCTCACCGATCTGGCGGTGCTTCTCGAAGAGTTCGGACGCGCGCTCGTGCCGGGACCATTCTTCAACTCCGTGGCTGTCGTCGGCCTGACCCTCCTAGACGCGGGTACGGACGCGCAGCGTTCAGAGATACTGCCACGAATCGCCGACGGCTCACTCATCGCGACCGCTGCGCTGCTGGACGAGAGCGCCCGCTACGGTCCCGATTCTGTCGCCATGCAAGCGACGCAACGTGACGGCGGATACATGCTCAACGGGATCAAGATGTTCGTTGAGTACGCCAACTCCGCCGACCTGATGCTGGTTCCGGCAAGGGGCGAGAACGGCGTCGTGCTGTTGCTTGTACCGACGTCGGCAGAAGGCATCAATCTGACTCGGTTGGACAGCATCGCTCGCGACCCGCAGTTTGCGGTGGAGTTCAAGAACGTGTTCGTGCCGGACGGGGTCGTCGGTAATCCCGAACAGGGCGCTGCGGCTCTCGCGCGCTCGCTCGACAGAGCTGTCCTGCTCCACTGCGCCCACAGCGTCGGCGGAGCGCAGCACGTTGTGGACATGACCGTCGCCTACACCAAGCAGCGCGTGCAGTTCGATCGCGCCATCGCCACGTTCCAGTCCGTGCAGCACGACTGCGCGGACATGGTGATCGCAATAGACTCGGCGCAGCTGGCGACCTACGAGGCCATCACCAGGATCGAAGACGGACAGACGGCGGACAAGGAGATCGCACTGGCCAAGACGCTGACGAACCACGCATACAAGTGGACGACTCTAACAGCGCAACAGATACACGGCGGGATCGGGTTCATGGAGGAGTACGATCTCCAACTGTGGACGCGCAGGGCCAAAGTTGCTGAGCTAAAGTACGGCGCGTCGTCCGGGCACGTCGAGAAGTTCGCACAGCAGATGGGGCTGGCCTAAGACAGTCCCCTTTTGCTTCGCTAGGCGTTGAAAACCTCAAGACTCCTTAGGAGAGAAGTGCAAAACTCCGAATTCCTA
>JAKZVY010000093.1:0-3806 GCA_047515825.1 Dehalococcoidia bacterium | reverse complement strand
CTTCACCTCGATGCGGACATCAATGCCGCGCGGGTGATACTACAGCGAGGACTGGCGGCTGGGAATACGCCGCCCGCGTCCAAGAGACGCGAGAATTCGGACGGGGTTGGCGGTGTCAACCTTTGTCAGTAATTCCCACATCGTTCCCGGCCCAGAGACTCGGCCTTCAGGACAGGGGTGTATTACGGGACGGCATGGCCGCGGACGTGACGGTGTTCGACCCGCATTCGGTGAAGGCGCCAGCCACACGTACCAACCCAAAGCAGCTTCCGGTCGGTATCGAGTACGTGATCGTCAACGGCGAGGTGGTCGTGGACCAGGGGCAACACACCGGGGCGCTGCCCGGAAGAGCGGTGAGAAGACGCTGAGCCGCTCAACGACCGGGACCGGTCAACAGCTCGCGGAAAAAGGCCGCCATCTGGGACTCGTGGACGGGTGCAAACCGTTCGAACTCCCTCTCGTTTCTCTGCACCTCTTCGAGTGGGTCGAACTCAGGCCCCATCAGCCGATAGTCGGACGCGAATATGCGATTCCAGACTTTCAGCTCGTCGAAGGTGAGCTGGGGTTCGAACTGAACGCCGTAAGCGTTACTGAAGCGGAACGCCATGTTGATCCGCACATAGCGGCCATCTCGTCGCATGACGAACCCCTCGGCCAGTTTCACGGCTCCCGGAGGTATGGTGAAAGACTCGCCATGAAGCGTTGGCGCCAGCGGCGTGTCGATCTTCCCAAAAGCGGGATCGTAGTGGCCTTCTGGTGAGGCCCACAGCTTTCTGAGGCCGAACTGGTATCCACCTGTCGGAGCTACCGCGCCGCCGAGAGCCCGGGCGAGAAGCTGCGCCCCCAGGCAGACCGCGAGAGTCGGAACTCCGGCCTCCGCCGCCTGTCTCAGATACGACATCTCCCCCTCCAGTGCCGGGAAAGGGTCGTTGGCCGACATCGGACCGCCGAGGGTGACAATTGCGTCCACTCCATCAAGGTCGGGCGCGTGAAACTCGCCCGACTCAGGCAGCCATTCGTAAGCCGGGACGGTCACGATGTCGCCGGCGTGCTCGCTGAGGATCGAGCGGAAGTTAGAACCCAATGTCTCGGACGGGTGATGCTGAACAACGACTGAGGTACGCATTCAGTGTGACTCTCCTGACGATGGACTCCCGCCGTTGCCGGGATAGTGAACGGTCGGTATCTTTCCCCGTCATCCCCGACCTTCACCGAAGTTACGGGATGGCATGAAACTCAGGCCGACTGGGTCCTGGCTTCAAAAGTCCTTTCTACGTCAGCTTCTCCCATAATGTTGAACGGGATAATCTTGTATTCGTATTTGGTCCCAGACCTTAGTACAGTGTGCGTGAATTCTGGCTTCTCCGTATCCATCAGGGATTTCTCTTCTCCCAGAAATCCCGTGGTGTAGAAGATTTTGTAGCCGGCAACCTCCGAGTTTCCGTCATCCGGATCCTTCCAACGGATGCTAATGTTGTTCCTATCCGCAACGATGGAAGTTACAGATTCAATTGGGCTGGGTCTTCCGACGTACAGACGGGTGTATGGCAACGGCTCTTGTAACTTTGGAAATAGCTGATCAGCTTCGGTCAGGGCTTGGTCGACGTGGTTAGCTGATTCCTGATCTTTGTTGATAAGGAGTACGCCGGTTGCTCTGATGAGCTTGATGGAAATAGGTTTCGCGCAATCCTCGAGCTCCTTTAGCTTAGATGCGTTGTCTTCCATCCTGCGCATCGCTTCCTTCATTGTTTTGTTTGCGTCCCCCATATTCTTATCGTTCTGGTTGTTCTTATTGCGGGACACCAAAGCGGCTACTCCGAGTATGCTTGCTCCTACGACGATGCCGACACCGCTGAGCACGAATGGAGCCGCGACTATGCCGAGGCCGCCTGCGGCAACGGCCCCACCGCCGAACCATGCGGCTGTCGCGCTTGTTGCCGCAGCGCCGGATAGTCCACCGATAGCGGCCCCAGTCGATGCGGTGCCGAATGCTCCCACTGCCACCCAAGCGGCAGCAGGGGCCCCCATTGCCCCGGCTACGGCTGCGGCACCCCCACGTGCCGTCACACCGCTGTTGTCGGTATCTCCGACTCTGTGGTTTTCATAACCTGCGTCGCTTTTGTACCAGCCGGCTTTAATTTTGCCGTCCTGGTCCATCTCAAGCGCACCTGACTCAACTAGAGCCTTCCTTGCCTCTTCGCACGCCTCCGTCAGGTTTTGGAAAACGGTATAGGCGGTCGTTCTGTTTACGACATATTCCTCAGCAGCTTCTTGATGTTCGTCGCAGAGCGTTGCGTGAGCTTTTTTCACGTCGGGCATGTTACTTCCTCCTTCAATACGTACTGACCGCATCTGACTACACTCCCAAAGTTGGGATGATCAGTCAGAGTAACTATCACAGGGAAATCTCACTGACTTCAGGCTTAGCTTTGGTGGGATACACAAGACCGACTCACTCGGACCGTAGACTCTGGCCCGCGCCGGAGTGACGATTTCACCGACCCGTCACAATCGCGTCCACTACCTCGATATCCTCCGGGGTCAGAGCCCAATCGGCGGACTTCGCGTTGGCGACGACCTGATCCGGCCTGGTAGCGCCAGCTATAACGGAGCTGACTTCAGGCTTGGCCAGCAGCCAGGCAAACGCAAGCTCCAGTATCGAGTGTCCGCGCTCCTCGGCGAAGCGTTCCAGTCCCTCCAGCATGTCGAAGTTCCGGTCTGTGAACATTCCCCTGTCGCTCTGCGCCAAGCGCGTGCCTTCAGGTGCCGCCTGGTTTCTCCGATACTTCCCGGTAAGGAAGCCGTTCTCAAGTGGGTAGTAAGGCAGTATCCCGACCCCGTATTTCGAGCAGAACGGTAGCAACTCCTGCTCAGGCAGCCGGTACATGATCGAGTATCGCGGTTGAACGCTCACGAAGCCGTTGATGTCGAGCGACCTCGCCGTCCAGTGCGCCTCGCAGACCTGCCAGGCGGCGAAGTTGGAACACCCAGCGTACCGAACCTTCCCCTGCCGGATAAGATCGTCCAGTGCCCGTAGCGTCTCCTCGATAGGCGTGTTCGGATCCCACCAGTGGATCTGATATAGGTCGATATAATCCGTGCCGAGCTTCCGAAGACTCGTCTCGACCTGATCTAGAATGTGTTTCCTTGAATTGCCCGCGTTGTTGGGGCCGTCGGCGACGCGGCTCGACACCTTGGTCGCGATAACCGCCTGGTGACGGCGCGACCTTAGAGCCCTGCCGATGAACTCCTCAGAATGTCCATCGCCGTAGCTGTTGGACGTATCTATCAGGTTGACACCGGCGTCCAGCGCCGCGTGAACCACCGCCTCCGTTCTCCTGGAGTCGAGCCTCCCTCCGAAGTTGTTCGCTCCCAGTCCGACGGCCGACACCTGAAGCCCAGATGCTCCGAGCTGCCTGTATTCCATACTATTCACTCCTGTTATGAAGTCAGTCGCATGACGCTCAGACCGGCTCCGGCTCTGCCACCAGCAGCCCGTCTTGACGGCGCACTCGGATCGCGAACCGGTGCGAATCGACGTCTAAAGCCATGTCGCGGTCCTGAATGGGAAAGTGGGGAAGTTCGGGGTCTCCGTACTTCTGTGCCTCTTGGCCCGCGAGGACAAGGGCGCGGACGCTGGCGTAGTCGGGACGCCTACCCTGGAACAGATTTCTGAGGTACAGACCGCACTGCTCATCTTCATCCGCGCGTACTCGGCCTTCAGATCCCATCGCGACGATCGTCACCACATCAGGGTCGAGCCGACGCACGACCTCGACGGTAGCGGACGCAACCGCGAACGAGCC
>JAKZVY010000092.1:0-2600 GCA_047515825.1 Dehalococcoidia bacterium | reverse complement strand
GCATCGTATGCCCGCACGAATCCTGCCAGGTCACGCCCACTATCCCCTCGGGTTGCCTCAGCAGCAGCCCTGAAGTGGATGGCCTGCTCACCCAGCATCTGAATATACAGTCGATTTGTCTCAAACATTACTTCGGGCATCAGTCTCTCCTTGTTCGCTTCCTCGGTATTGTATTCACCAACCTGAACGCCGCTTCCCACCTGCCGCCGCTCTAAGAGCGTGACTAGGCGGTGAGCCGGACGGGTTCGTCAGTAGGAAACCAGGAAGTTGGCCCCCTCCTCCGGGTCCCAGCCCTCCTGTTTCCACCGGGACTCGCAGTCCTTTAGAAACGCGTCCGCGGCCTTCTGCTGACTTCCCTCGGGGTCGTCTTGCTTGTGCGCCTCGAAGTTCTCGATCATCTCGCGGATCTCGTTGAGCGAGTAGCCGTGCTCCTCGTCAAGGTCTATGTAGTCTCTTACCTCGACTGGCAGCCTTGGCAGTTGCGCAGTCTTCACAATCAGGTAGATGTCCGTTCCCATGATTGCCTCCTCTATTTGATCTCCCACTTGGTCTCCAATCTCAAGAAACTCTTCGAGGGCAGTGCCGGCCTGTGCCGGAGTTGCCCTCGGATACACACGTCGCCGTCTGTCCCTATGCCTCGTACATCCCCGCGAAGACGCTGCACAGGAAGAACACGGTAGAAGTCCCCAGGGTGAACGCGATAACCGCGCCCAGCCCCCTTCGCACATCGGCGTCCAGCTCATCCGCTACTGCCAGCGATGCGATACGGACACACCAGAGCGTTATCACCTGGGTGAAGGTCAGCACGACGACAAGTGCGGTAATGGCCTGTCTGACCCCCGGCAACCCGAACTTCATTGCGAGGAGGCCCGCCGAGCACACAAGCAGGAACCAACCCATGGTTGGTCCTGCCCGGTTG
Source organism: Dehalococcoidia bacterium (assembly GCA_047515825.1). Lineage (GTDB taxonomy): Bacteria > Chloroflexota > Dehalococcoidia > Lucifugimonadales > UBA1123 > VXRN01. Next base: position 1,681 of record JAKZVY010000092.1, on the reverse strand, counting down.
ATCCAGAGGGTGAGCATGTTTGCCGTCCCCCAGGTGAACATCCCAATGGACAGTGCAAGCAGGGACCCAACTACGGTGAACGCCATAATCGTCTCACGGGCGGGTAATTCGTACATGTCGCTCCCTATGGCCGCTGCCGCTCAAAACCATCCTAGCAGGAGCGGCGAAGGCGCCTTTGGGCACCTATTCGTGGCCCTCGCCGTGTTCGTCGCAACCGAGGGCTATGCCCTCAAACGACTCGATCACGTCAGGCAGTTCATTTGCCAGGCCGAAGTCCTGCCACTCAACCAGCGCCGCGAGAAAGCAGGACCTCTGGTGAGCCGTTAGGTCCTCCCATCTGCAGTGCTGATCATTTGGTGCTCATTGTCCTACCAGCACCTCCGCCTCTACCGGTCGGTCGTCCAGTAGCTCGCAGTCGGCCACATGGTAGGCTGAGCCGAGATACGTCTTGGCGGTGTGGGCCGCCTCGGCCTCCTCACGGGTCTCGCCTGGTAGTGCCCAGACCGTGTTCCAACGCTCCTTGCAGTTTGGGTTGTGGTCGACCTCATCCTGGAGGTCCCACGTCTGCAGGCAGTCGAACGGGTCTGTGTCCTCGTCCGCGAGGTAGACCCAGCTACCCTGCATCACGAAACCTGCACCGCCCACCTTCCACTTGATTCGTTCGTTCCGCTCGTCGTCGGCCATAGCGTTTCTCCTTTCGGTTTGGCCTTTGCGCATATAGCCTACACGTCCGTAGAAAGCCGTCAAGGAGACGGAGCCGAAGCGCGAATGCTCGACCTCGCTCCATTTTGCGGTGGTATCCTCTATCCTCTCGACAGCCACGCCGGCGGCGCTCAGTGCCACGCCGGCGGCGCTCAGTGCCCCGACGACGGCCTACCGGTCGGCGTCCTTCCTCAGCTCGACGTACAGGTACTTCATCTCACTCTCCGTAGACCGCTTCTCTGGTGGTCGTCGCAGTGAAGGGCCACACTGTCGAAGAGATCCCTCCGGGCCTCGTCCTGCAGATAGAACTCAGTGTAGCGCGCCTCAGCCATCCACTCGGACATCACGGCAACGAAATGCTCACGTTGCTCGTCGGTAAGGTCCGCCCACTCCCTGTGGGACCGCACCATGCCGCCGACTGGCCTCTTGCAGAACTCCGCACCGCTCTCGGTGCGCCAGATGTCCTCAAGAGCCGCCTCGGTATGGATCATTCCGTTTTGCGGCCTAGCGGTCTCCCTGACCACCTCGACTCCATGGCCAACCGCTCGAAGCGTGTCTGCCAGGTTCTCAGCGGTCGGCGGATCCCCAACGCCGTTGTCTTCAATCTCAACGTAGTAGTGTCTCACTCCGACACCTCCTCTCGTGCATTTTGCCTCCTTTGTCGGGAACGCAAGAAGGCCCTGACCTTAGGTCAGAGCCTTCTTCGCACCCTGCGTCCCTCGCCCTCTCAACCCCGGGCGGCTCGCAAGTGCATCCTTATACTACACCAGGAGTGTCCGGCGCTGCTTTACGTCCCCCTCGCGCTCTCTACCGATATACGTTCGTGGTGACCCTGGCAGCGGCCCAAGCTGAACCGCCTCTTGTGCTTCGGGCAGAATAGCAGCCCTCCCCCGGCCAGCCACCAGTCGGATTCCGAGCACGGCTTCGCGTACTCGTCCACCAGGCGCTTCAGCTCGGGAATCCGGTCCACCTGCTCCGC
>JAKZVY010000091.1:0-10294 GCA_047515825.1 Dehalococcoidia bacterium | reverse complement strand
CATCTTGGGTGACAATATCGTCCTTCAGCAGTCCTGCCCACTTCGCAAGTTCGTCCGCGTCCGATGGAGAGCCTACCTGATGAGTCGCGGTCTGTGCCGCTGTCGCGCGGTGAGAATCAGCCAAGCCGCGTACCGCATCGGCGAACAACTTGGAAGACTCTTTCGGCTTCACCATCTCGATACGCCAGCTGGTCGCGCCCATGCCCAGAATCTGTACGCCGCCGAACATCATGCCTGTGCTATACGTGATACCCTCAACCCGACTATATGGCATCTCCGCGACCTCAGTGCTTCCGAGAACCCCCTTGTCCACGAATATCACCCTTCTGTCCGTTGCGACCGCAACGCCTTTGCTCCCACCCGTACTACCCTCAGCCCGGTAGATGCCACCAACTAGAGCCTCGATATTTTCTTCGTCGTCGAGAATGTCATAAAGCATCATACGCTCGCCGCTGTGCATCTCCCTATCGCCCCGCTCTTGACGAACAGAGGATGACCATGACATTCCCTTCGGATTACCCCATCCTGGCGGTATGGCTTCGTACCACTGTTGGTCAATTCGTGCCTTGTGCTCTTCCATCTGGTGCACTCCCTGCGGCGAAGGATTAGGTTGAGTACCAGTCACCCGCATCCAGAGAGAGCCATCAAGGAGGGCCTAAAGCCCGACCTCGATCCTTCGTCGATTCAACTGGCTCCCGCTTGGCGCGGCAGGTGACTGATGGACTCAATATACATGTGGGCGCGCATGGTGTAAAGCGTTTTGTTTAGCACGGATGTCAACTCGGCTTTCCCTCTCCGTCGATCTCGAACCGGATGGTCATTGGTGGATCCTCTTCGTGGAGGAGACGGCGCATCGCAGACAGAACTTCGACAGCAGCTAATCTTTGATTGGCTCGGTGCCAAGAGAACTCACAGAGAGGGCAGGCAGCAGGAACGGCCAAGGCATCACTGAGGCTCATCACGACTTCGTTAGCGCACTTACAACATCGAACCCTGAATGCATATATCTCTCCCGTGCCAAAGAGAATACGTGTCTGCTTCACCATCATGTTGACTCCTGCCTGGTGTTTGGCTCCGCTATCAGGTCTTCGTACCTGAGCCGCTTGCCGACCATCCCCTGAGCGATAGCTGTCATTTGGTCTTGGGTATCCAACGGTCGATCATCGTGGCGTCCGGCGAACTCATTGACATAGCGGTGTAGGTGCTTGGGACTCATCTGGTGGTAAGTCCCCTGGTATCCACGCTTCAGCATTGCCCAAAACGACTCGATTCCGTTGGTGCTGGCCTGTCCTCGGACATACTCGCCAACGCTATGCCTAACCGCCTTGTGGACTCTGGACATTCCGGTGTAGGCCGCGGCCTCGTCCGTATAGACCAGTGCGTAGGGTTCCGTCCGGTCCTCTACGAACCCCTGGAGCGTAGCCTTGTCGGTTCTGTTAACTGGCTTGGCCGAAACCTTGCCCGTGTCGCGGTCCCTAGCTCCCACAACCGCCGTCTTGCCCACTGTCCCCCGTCCGGCCTTCATCTTCTTGGACTCGTGCTTGTTCCGCTCCTTGCCCCCGATGTACGTCTCGTCAACCTCGACCGGCCCAGCGAACCGCTCAGCCGAATCATCCCAAGTCTCGCGGATGCGGTGAGCCAAGTACCAAGCCGATTTCTGAGTGATACCCAGGTCGCGGTGCAAGTTCATGCTGGATACGCCCTTCAGGTTAGTGCTGAACAGGAAGAAGGCCAGTGCCCACTTGGATAGCGATAGCCGCGAGTCGTGCATGATAGTTCCAGTCTTGACGGTGAAGTCTTTCTTGCAGTCGTTACAGTGATAGGTCGGGGTCTTGCGCCGGGCGCTCGGCTTGCGGGTGTGGATACGGTCTGAGTCGCACTCCACACAGCGGATGCCATTAGACCAGCGGCGCTCTACAAACCAGGATTCAGCCGCCGCGTCGTCTCCAAACTTCTGGACTGCTTCGACCAGCGTGATACCCTTTCGGTAGTGCTGTCCAGGTGCATTCTCTGCCATGTGTTTCACCCCGTTTCTTTATGTACTTAGTGTACACTGGTGGGGCGCGATTGTCAAGCTAAATGTGCATAAGTATACAATTCCCTAACATTTCATCCCCGTCACCCAAAGCTGCACCAGCTTTGAGGCAGTGACAAAGTGCCAAATTTCGCCCGAAAAGTTTCTTCCCTCAGACTCCCCGCGCTTTTCCCACTCCCAAGCCTGTCCGAAGCGCCGCCTCCGACGACATGCCCCGGACTCCGATCCCCCGGATTCCCGACGTCCGAAACTCTCGGAACACTCACCCCTTTGTCGTTTGCCAGTGCGCCCAGCATCGGCTACTCTATCTTTAGAGATAGGCGCATGAGCAAGGACCCATAGACGTGGACTACAACATCGACGGCAACCCGGACTACGGACACCTGACGGTCAGACTCAACCCCGGCGAAAGCTTCCTTGCCGAGGGCGGCACCATGTCCTGGATGTCGGGTGGCACCGAGGTCAAGGCGCGTCTGCTTGGCGGTTTCCTGCCGGCGCTGATCAGGAAGCTGGTCGGAGGCGAGTCGCTGTTCGTTGGAGAGTACAGCCATCCGCTGGGTGGAGAGGTCACGTTCTCACCAGCCGCGCCCGGCACGATCGGTCACCGCTCTCTTTCGGGCGATTCGCTGCTACTGACAGGCGGCTCGTTCATGGCGTGCTCGCCAGGTGTCCACCTGGCCACGAGGTTCGGCGGGCTGAGGTCGATGTTCTCAGGAGAGGGCATGTTCCTGATCGAGTGCTCCGGTTTTGGCGACCTGTTCTTCAACACCTACGGCGCGCTGATCGAGCGGGAAGTCGATGGCTCGTTCACCGTCGATACGGGCCACGTGGTCGCCTGGGAGCCGTCGCTCGAATACACGATACGCGGCATGGGCGGACTCAAGAGCACGCTGCTGTCGGGCGAGGGCCTCGCGATGCGTTTCTCGGGCTCTGGGAAGATATACCTTCAGACCCGTACGATAGGCTCGCTCGCTAGCTGGCTCACCCCATTCGGATAGCACACGGCTCACAATTCAGACGCAGGCTGCAACTATGGCAAGCTACACGATCTCACAGAAAGGCTCCTACGGCTCCGTGCTGGTCGAGCTTGGGCCGGCCGAGGGCTTCGTTTCGGAGGCGGGAGCGATGTTCCGCGCGTCGGCCAACATCGATGTCGACGTCACGACACGGAGCAGGGGAACGGGAGGGCTGATGAGCGGCATCAAACGGATGCTGGCCGGCGAGAGCTTCTTCTTCTCAACCTACAAGACGCTTGACGGGAGACGGGGCGAGATCGGCCTCGCGCCGACGTTGGCCGGTGAGGTGGCCGTCATCGAGTGCTCTGGAAGAAACCGCTTGCTGTGCGCGGGCGGCAGTTACCTCGGCTCAACCGACAGCCTTGGCCTGGACACCCAGTTCCAGGGCTTGAGGGGAATGTTCTCGGGCGAGTCGCTGTCGTTCTTGTCGGTCGAGGGACAGGGCGAGCTTCTGGTCAGTGCATTCGGCAGCATCCGTGAAATCGAGGTGAACGGTGACCTGACCGTGGACACCGGGCACGTCGTGGCTTTCGAGGAGTCCTTGGACTACACGCTCGGAAGGGCAGGCGGCAGCTGGATTCAGTCTATGCTCGCCAGCGAGGGAGTAGTGCTGAACTTCTCTGGAAACGGTCGGTTGTACGTCCAGAGTCACAACCCGGACGAATTCGGATCGAGGCTTGGCGGTCTGATGCCGCCGCGGGAGAACTGACTTGGAGTACACGATTCAAAGCCAGCCGAGCTACAGCCTTCTTGAGGTAACGCTCGACGAGGGCGACTCGATAACCGCCGAATCCGGCGCGATGGCGTGGATGAGCGACACCATGCAAATGTCCACATCCACGCGCGGCGGGGTACTGACCGGTCTCAGAAGGTCCGTCTTGGGAGGGGAGAGCTTCTTCCAGAACACCTTCCATGTCGAGGGAGGGCGAGGCGTATTGGGGCTCGCTCCCGGCCAGCCGGGAGACATAGTGGCCTACGACATGCGCGGCACCGACCTCTACCTGGAGAAGAACGCCTATCTAGCCTCTGACAAGAACGTGAGAATCGACTCCAAGTTCGAGGGCCTGCGCGGACTGTTCAACGAGGGCCTGTTCATCCTACGCGCCTCCGGCCGCGGCAAGCTGTTCTTCAACAGCTACGGAGACGTCCAGGAGATCGACGTGGACGGCTCATACATCGTGGACAACAGTCACGCGGTCGCCTGGGAGCCCACCCTGGAATACCGGATCACCAGGGGGCGCAAAATACGCTCGTTCCTGTTCTCGGACCAGCTACTGCTGAGGTTCACCGGTCGCGGCAGGCTATGGGTCCAGTCCAGAAATCCGCAGGCCCTTGCGAACTGGGTGAACCCGTTCCGCTCGTCAGCAGGCAGTTCGGGTGGGGGAGAGTGAAGCTGGCCCCACGCAAAGAAGCGCAGGGCCGAGTTGTTACACCTTTACCTTGGTGCGGAAATCCGAGTTGAGAGATACCAGGCCGCGGTGGATTTCGCTCACACTGCGGCATCCCACAAAGGCGAGCGCGCGGTCGAACTCCTCTCGAATGATCTCGAGCATCGTGCGGACGCCGTCCTCGCCGCCGTTCGCCAGACCCCAGAACAGCGGGCGACCCACGAACACACCCCTCGCACCTAGCGCGATGGCCTTTAGCACGTCCATCCCGCGCCGGACCCCGGAGTCGAGATAGACCTCCAGGCTGTCGCCGACGGCGACGGCGATCTCGGGCAGCGTTTCGATGCTGGCGCGTGTGCAGTCGAGCTGCCTCCCGCCGTGATTCGAGACCACTATGGCGTCCACGCCGTACTCCGCGCACGCGACTGCGTCTTCGAGTGTTCTGATTCCCTTGATCACCAGCGGCAGTCCGGTCAGGTCTCTGAGCCAGTCGAGCCGCTCCCATGTCAGCCCCGAGTATCCCGGTGGCGCCCAGCCGGTCATATCGGGGATTCCGACGCTTCTGCGCCGGATCAAGTCGCTGCGGTCTTCGGGTCGCAGCAGGCTGCCAAAGTTGAGGCCCAGTGTCGGTGTGTGACCGTTCCGGACGTCGCGCTCTTTCGGACTGGGCGTCGGGGTGTCGACGGTGAGACAGATCGCCTTGTATCCGGCGACCTTGGCCCTTTTAACGAACAGCTCGGTAACGTCGTCGTCGAAATGGTAGAGCTGGAACCAAAGTGGGCCGGAGGAAACCTCGGCGACCTCTTCGATACTGTATCCCGATCCGGTCGGCAGGGTGTACAGCGTACCCATTGAGCTTGCGGCAGCTGCGGTCGCTCTCTCGCCGTCCGGGTGTACTTCGCGCTGGCTGCCCGCCGGAGCGATCATCACCGGAAAGTCGATCTTGTCCCCAAGCACCTCGATGGACAGGTCTCTGCTTCCCACATCTACCAGAAACCGCGCGTTGACCGTGATCTCGTCGAACGCCTCCCGGTTCCGTCGCAGAGTAATCTCATCTGCCGCTCCGGCGTCCACGAACGTCCACTTGTTGTGTGGCATGACTTCTTTGGCCATCGCTTCCAAATCGAATAAGGACACCGGATTCATGACTGACAGACCCTCCCCATATTGTGCTCAGGACATATTGAACCCTTTCCCAGAATGTTTCAAGGGGGTTACAGGAATTACAAGTTAGGAATGTCAAATCTGCACGCGGGAAATAGGGCATGGCGTGGAACATGAAAGGGGTCTCTTCGAATCCTAGAGAGACCCCTTGAGTCTTCCATGTATGTGAAAGTCTAGGCGTTGAGTGCGCCTACTTTTTCGTATTCGCCCTTGACGATCGGCTTGGCGTCTATCTCCAACCAGTCCTCCAGGATATCGGTGTAGACGCTGCGGAAGTCGAGGTTGAACGCTAGGTCGCCTTCAACCAGCTTGTCGGCATCGAGAGACGGGTACTCGCCGTAGTGACCGCCCTTCACACCGTCGCCGATCAGGAAGGAGACGCCTCCAGAGCCGTGGTCCGTGCCGTTGCCATTATCTTTGACGCGGCGACCGAACTCCGAGAAGACGAAGAACAGAACGTCCTCGTTGGCGTCATGCTCCTTGAGGTCGCTGTACAGGTCATAGATGCCGCCAGCAACGTGGTCCCATAGCATATTCAGGAGAGCGACCTCGTTTGTGTGAGTATCGAAGCTGCCGTGCTGTAGGAAGCAGATTCGCGTGCCTATGTCTGCCGTCAGCACCTGTGCTGCGTCCCGCGCGCGCTGCGCGAAGGGGTTGGATGCATACTCCACGTTGGAGGCGTAGCGCTGCGGCACTGAGCTGAGGATCTCCGAGCCGCGGAGCGCGTCCAGTCCGGTCTGACTCAGGAAGTCCATGACTGGGCCGCTGCCGAGCGCGTGCGTGTACAAACTGCGAAATGCCTCCAGTGCTTCGGTGCGCTGGTCTTCAGCGTCCAAGTGTCCGAGTAGTCCGTATGAAGATAGGTCGGATACCGACGCGACGGGGGCGTTCTTCGCTACCAGTATCCTCGGCAGAGCGGCTCCGAAGTTGACGGCGGCGACGACGTTGTCGCCGTCAGGGTGCATCTCGCGCACCACCTGGCCCAGCCATCCCTCGTCGCCGACCTTGGTCGGCTCGGCGGTGTGCCAGATGTCCATCGACCGGAAGTGCGATCGGTTTGGCACCGGGTAGCCGACGCCGTGGATGACTGCCACCTTACCCTGGTCAAATAGGTCTTTGATCGGCCCCATGGACGGGTTGAAGCCGTACTGGTCGTCGAGGGGTATCACGTCATCCTGGGAGATGCGCACGTTGGGGCGATTGTCGATGTAATTCGGGTTGGTGTAGGGAACAACGCAGTTCAGATAGTCGTTGCCGCCCGATAGCTGCACGACGACGAGTTTGCGGTTTTTCCCGTTGCTGCTCATTGCCTGGGTCCTCCTCGGTGCTATTCTAATACAGATTAGGGCGACCCCTATGCCCAGAATGGCGATCATCTCCGGAGTCATTGCTAGACCTTCTCGTACACCTGGAAGCGGTGCCGACCCGTCTCCAGCACGTACACGCGCTCTTGGTCGTCGAGTGCGATGCGGACTGGGTCCCAGAAGTACGGCTCGATTCTGGCCGACACTTCGCTCTGGTCGTCAGTGTTGACGTCGAAGACCGGCACGAACCTGGATCTCGCATCCAGCTCGTCCGCGTTGGCGTTCAGGTACTCGACGGCCCATTTGCCCAACACCCCATCGCCCCTAAGCTTCTGGATGAAACGGCCCTCCGAGTTCAGAACCTGTACCCTCTGGTTTCCCCAGTCGGCGACGTAGATATTGCCGTCGGAGTCGACAGCCAGGCCGGACGGCCGGTGAAACTCGCCGTCCCCGTCGCCGGGGGATCCGAACTTCGCCACGAACTCTCCTTCGGGCGTGAACTTCTGGATGCGGTCGTTCCGCCAGTCGGCTATGTATACATAGCCTTCTCGGTCCAAGCTGATGCCCCATGGTAGGTTGAGCTCCCCGTCACCCGATCCGGACGATCCCCACTTGTCGATGAACCGGCCGTCTTTGGTGAACTTCTGGACGCGGTTGTTGCGATGATCGACAAGAAGCATATTGTCATCGGCGTCGAAGACCAAGCCGGACACGCCGTCGAACTCGCCATCGGCATCGCCTTGGGTTCCCCATGTCCTGGTGACGTTCCCGTCGCGGTCATAGACCGTAATTCGCTGTAGTAGGTCGTCGCCCAGGTAAAGGTTGTCTTCGGCGTCCAGCGCCAGAGCCGACGGCCACACCATGTCTCCCGCGGAGTGGCCGTACCCGCCGATCTGGCCGAAGAACTCGTGATTGGCGTTCGTCATCTGGATGCCCACGATGTCGAGCGCGCTGCTATGACTGCGGCTCGCTACAAACACGCGGCCATCGCCGCGGATCGCGAAGTCAGTCGGCAGGTGGAAGCCACGACCGCCCTGGTCTGCGACGAAGCCGACGGTCGTTACCGGTTGAAGTCTGAACGCTGTGGTGGTCGTCATGTGAATACTCTCGCGTAGTCCTATACGGTCTGGTACTCCTGCGTGGTCACGACGAGCTGAATGAGGGTTACGATGTGCTTGTCGGCCTCGGCAGCCGACTCCTCGTCGGCGAAGCTCAGGTCGCCCCATTTGCTGGCGTAGTTGATCAGTCCGGCGCGGCTGCTTTCCACCACCGGCATCGGACCGAGGATATCCAGGCAGGCATCCACCAGGCGCTCGGCGGAGATCGGACGACCTCCAGCCAAGTCCTTGATTCGGTCTATCACCGCACGGATTCCGCGCTTGTCCGGGCTGTTCAGAATACGGCTTGCGAAGTTGACCCGCTGGACGTACGCACCGGTGTTGATCCACTCGCTTCCGCCCTGCCATCCCTCCACGCTCGGCGGACTCAGCAGAGACTGGCCCATTGCGGCGCAGGCCCCGGCGGCGGCGTAGGTGTCGTTGGAAGGCAATCCGACCGGCCCGGCGAGCCTCATGGTGCCGACCACCATCTCGGCAGGGCTCTTGATTCTCGCGAACCGCGAGGCCTCCGACTTGAAGAAGTCTGAGTTGAACATTGCCCTGAGCATCGCGGAGATGTCGTAGCCGGACTCGAAGTAGGCGTCCGCCATGACCTCGATGGCCTGCGGGTCCTTCGGATCGAAGTGAGGCCATTGGGGGACCGGCAGCTCGTCCGCCACGAAGAAGTGGTATAGGTGCCTGGCGATAAACCGCGCCGTCGCCGGCTGCTTGCAGATGATGTCCACCGCGTCCTCGCCGTTGAAGTCGCCGACCTCTCCCAGGAAGTGTTTGTCCCCGTGGTCGTGGTCATCGTCGTCGTACTCGAACTGCCAAGCGATGTAGCCGTACGGCCGCGCGGTGTTGTTCCTCATCTTGATGGACATGTAGTCCGGATTGACCACCCGCCATCCGGTGAAGGCCCGCGAGCACTCCTTGATGTCTTCCTCGGTGTAGTTCCCGACACCCATGGAGAACAGCTCGAGTATCTCGCGGCCGTAGTTCTCGTTGATCGAGCCCTTGTGGTTGTCCTGGTTGTCCAGCCACATCAGCATGGCGGGGTCTCTGGATAGATGGACCAGCAGGTCCCTGAAGCTGCCCATGCCGTACTCACGGAACATGGATATCTGGTTGGTGACCACCCTCGCCTGGATCAGCTTGTGGGAGGCGGTTGCGAAGACACGATGCCACAGCAGTCACATTTTCTCCCTGAGCAGACCGTCGGAGCGCATGTTGACCATGCGGTACATCCAGTGCGCTCCCGCCGCGCCCCCGGTGCGGAGGTCCGACTGTTCGACATGATACCTGCGGATCAGGTCATCCGGCAGTGCCTCCGGTGGACCGGGATTCAGGAGCGCCTCGACGGTCGCTTCGTATCCGATGGACATGTAGTAGTCCAGCTCATCCGCGGTGGCTCCGAATCCCGCCCTCCGCAGCAGATGCGCCATCAGTGCGACGTCTTGCTTCTCCTGAACAGTCGTCATGCTCATTCTCCTTGACCCAATCGAATTGACGTGGAGTGTAGCAAACTCCGCGCCAATTACGCCTGCGACAGTCAATTTTGGCTGTCGACCGCCGGAGTGACCCCCGCAAGCTCCAGCTCTTCGGCGCGGTGACAGCTTACGAACCGGTCCGGAGTGATCTCGCGAAGCTGCGGCGTCTCGCTCCGGCAGATGTCCTTGGCTGCCAGCAGGATCTCGCAGTCGGCCACCAGGCCGGGGTTGGCGCTGGGATTGGTCACCGCGCCCCTGGAACACTACGGCACGTCTCGGATGCGTACCATCAACTGGTCGCCGTCCTCCCACGGCTGAGATGCCACCGTCCAGCTCAGCGTGTTGTTCGCCGCGTCCACCGTCGCGTCGTCAATGATCAGGGACAATGACACCGTGCCGTCCAGCTCGATGAAGTCCACGACACGGTCCGCGAGAGCGGTGTGGGGGGTGAGCTTCAGCTTTGCCGTTCCGGCCTCCCACTCGATGCGTTCAATCGTCGTGGTTGCGCCAGCGTCGGTGAACGATGCGGGTGACAGCACGCCGTTCGCGCTGTCAGCCGCCACCACATTGCCGTCGGCAACGGGGTCGAAGAGCGCCTCGTGGACCACTCCCTCGGGGGCAACGGACGTGACTGTCCACTCGTTGCTGATGACGAAGTTGCAAAGCGCATTGTTGGGCCTAGCTTCCTTCAGGTCGAATTGGTACTCTCCTGCGGGGAGTGGACGAGCCAATCTGACCATCTCGTCGTACTTGATCGTGTCATCCTCGCCATCTCCGTCGGTGTCGGAAACCGTCGAGTC
>JAKZVY010000090.1:0-7493 GCA_047515825.1 Dehalococcoidia bacterium | reverse complement strand
GCTTTAGGCGCAGCCTCTTGATGGTGTTGCGCACTGGCCCGGAGCCGCCGGTCTTGTCCGGACCCCAGACCCGTTGCAGCAGCTGGCTGTTGGTCAGCACGCGGCCAGAGTTGACCGAAAGCTCAAACAGCATCCGGTACTCGATGCCGGTAAGCTCCACCGTACGCCCGGCGACGGTCACCCGGCGCTCGGCGTAGTCGATGGTCAGGTCTCCAAACACGTAGGGTTTGGTGGAGCTGGGGGGACTCGAACCCCCTACCTCTTCAATGCCATTGAAGCGCTCTCCCAGATGAGCTACAGCCCCACGAGTCCGCCATCGGGACGGGCTGAATATAGCAAACACATCACGTCGGACGCAACGCGGTGGCTAGGGATATCCCGTTTGCGACCGGCTTGGCTTCAGCTTTCCCGCTTAACCCAATTCACACCATTCAGGATCAGCCGCTGGAACTGCGGGGTTCGGAAGCTGAGACCGTTGTGGCCGAGCGTGGTCTTGAACACCTTCCCGTTGCCGTAGCTCCTGGTCCACGCCAGCGGGTAGGTGCCACCGGGCATGAACGTTGGCTGGCCGCCCCACATGAACGTGCCGTCCTCGGCGTCCGCAGTTAGAAACACCTCGTTATCCGGGCGCCAACCGATGTTCATGTAAAGCTCGTCGTTGGTGATGAAGTCCGTGACGCCCTCCGCGCACGGATGGTCAGAGTCGCTCACGTTGACGGTGAACTGTCCATACGGAGGGTGGTAGCTCTCTCCCGTCATCCAGCCGCCGCCGATGACGTCGTGGTATTCTGCCCAGGTCGCGGGTTTGCATCCAGAGATGTGGATGCAAACGAACCCGCCGCCGCTGCCTATGTACTGTGTGAGAGCGACCTGCTCCTCTCTGGTCAGCGCCAGCTCCATCTCGCGCCTCGTATTGAATACAAGCGCGTCGAATTCCGCCATCGTGTCCGTCGTGAGGATGTTCGAGTCTTCCGTCACTTGGACTTCGTGCCCATCTTGACGCAGGAATTCCAGCAGGAGCGGTGTGCTCTCATGATACGGATGATTTCCACCAGACAAGGCCAGCAAGTTCAATTTGCACCTCCAGTGAGTTGGAAAACTATCGCCGGGATGAAGTATGCTCCCACGCTGCGAGTCTATCCTACGGGGATAAGAGGGTCAACACCAACAACCACCTCTATATTGATGGCCTAGGCTGAGAGAGAAGACGCGCCCATCTATCGAGCCGGAATTGCATATACCAACTCGCAGGATATAATACACTCAACCTGTGTCCGAACCCATGCTGGCCCCAAGTAGGTGCGAATCATGACCACTCCCATCGAGCAGCGCTTTTTCGAGCTTCATCCAAAGTCGGCCGAGCTTCACGACTCTGCCCGATCCCTCTTTCCGAACGGCGTGACCCACGATTCACGGTGTCAGGACCCGTTCCAGCTCTACTACACCCACGCCGAGGGCGCGGCCAAGTACGACGTGGACGGCAACCGCATCCTCGACTACTTTCCAGGTCACGGTGCGCTCATTCTCGGCCATTCGAGGCCGGAGATCGTCGAGGCGGTCCAGGACCAGATGGTCAGGGGCACGCACTTCTCCGGTTCAACAGAGCTGGAGATCGAGTGGGCCAACTGGGTGAAGGAGTTGGTCCCAAGCGCTGAGAAGGTACGGTTCCACAGCTCAGGCACCGAGGCCGACATGATGGCCATTCGCATGGCGCGGGCCTATACCGGCAAGTCCAAGGTGATAAAGTTCGATCACCACTTCCACGGCTGGAGCGACTATCTGGTCGCCGGATCCGAGGGGATCGGCGGCATACCCCAGGAGACGCTCAGCACGATGATCGTGCTGCCGCCCAACGAGATCGAGACGTTCGAGAAGACGCTCCAGGATAACGACGACATCGCCGCGGTTATCCTGGAGCCTACGGGCGCTCACATGGGTCTTGAGCCTATCCTGCCGGAGTTCCTGCACCAGTTGCGCAAGGTGACTGAGCGCTACGGAGTCGTGCTTATCTTCGACGAGGTGGTGACCGGGTTCCGCGTATCCAGGGGTGGGGCGCAGGAGTACTTCGGTATTAGGCCGGACATGACGACGCTCGCCAAGATACTGGGTGGGGGGCTGCCCGGTGGCGCGGTTGCCGGAAAAGCCGAGATCATCAACATGATCGAGGGTCGGCCCGGCGACGCCGAGTTCAACCAGAACCGCCGCATCGCTCACAACGGCACCTTCAACGCGAACCCGCTGTCCGCCGCGGCCGGAATCGCGGCGCTGAAGATCGTGGCGAACGAGCCGATCAACGACACGGCGGACGCGCGCGCGGCCCAGCTCAAAGACGGCCTGAACGAGGTACTGGGACGGCTGGAGATTCCCGGCTGTACGGTTGGAATATCGTCGCTGATGTTCCTGCACCTGGGAGTGGACTACAACGGAGGTACCGACTACTGCATCCTTACGCGGGAGCAGATGGCCGAGTCGATGGAACCGGAGCGTGTGCGTCAGCTCACCCTCTCGCTCCTGAACCACGGAGTCCAGTCCGGAAACCGCTTCGTCCTCACCGCCGCCCATACCGAAGCCGACATCGCCCAAACACTGGACGCCTACGAACAGTCGCTGCGGGAGATCAGAGACTTGGGGCTGATATAGACCGCCATGCCTTGGATACTCGTAGCTGCCGGCGGCGCGCTGGGCGCTGTCTCTAGGTACGCCATCGACCGCGCCGTCGCGGCCGCGATCGGCCCAACCGTACTCGGGATATTCCTCATCAACGTCACCGGCTCTTTCCTGCTTGGAGTGTTCGTTGCCGCCTCAGCCGGCGAAGACTGGCCTTCGTCCACGAGGCTGCTGATCGCCATCGGATTCCTGGGGTCGTACACCACCTTTTCGACGCTGACCGTGGCGTCTGTCCAGCTTGCGGAGTCAGGAGAGATAGTGCGCGCCGCGCGGAACATCGTCGGCAGCATGGCCGTAGGCCTGATCGCGGCTTTTGCGGGCATTCTGGTGGGCCGTGCTTTCTGATTTGGGCTATCATCCCACCACTCCCCTCCAGATTAGCAGGGCGCCCACGACCATCAGCACGCCGCCCATCGTCAGTATCAGCGTGTCGAGCTGTACCTTCCCCGTCAGACGCGCGCCGAGGTGACTGCCGATCATCGCCGCGACTCCCATCATCGCCAGAAGCGGGTAGTCAACTTGGCCCCTGGTCACGTGTCCGACCCAGCCGAGCGATCCCATGAAGAAGCCGATGAAGAGGTTCGATCCGGCGGCGATTCGCGGATCGACGCGAAGCACGCGGATCAACGCGGGAAGCCGAATGCTTCCCAGGATGAGGCCCACGGCCCCGCCCAGGACTCCGACCCCGAATCCGATTCCGGCTTCCAGAGACATCCTGTTGAGCGTGAAGTCCCCCTCCGCTCCTTCTAGGTCTGCGCCAAACATGTGCGGCCCGCCTGCCCTGCGACGGCTGCGCACTAAAATGAGGAACTCGACGCCCTGCCACAGTACCAGCGCACCGGCGGCGGCGAGCAGCAGCCGCTCGGAAACTAAGTCGCTCGCGAAGCCTCCCAGAAACGCGCCGATGAAGGCCGGGACTCCCATGACCAGCACGATACGGCGGTCAACACGCCCCTCTCGTAGGTGGCGGAGCGCCCCGCTCAGCGAGGCGAGGCTGGACACAAGGATGTTGGTGCCACCCGCAGCGGGCGCGGGCATTCCCATCAGCAGCATCGCGGGCAGTCGCATCGTGCCAAGCGCGAGTCCGACGAATCCACCCAGAATCCCCACGCCAAAGGACACGGCCGTCAGCACCAGCATCTGCCACAGGACCAGGTTGGACTCGACTATGCTCACTTCGATCCCGTTGTCTGCTCCAGCAACTGACGCATCTCGGCTATCTGATCGGTGGAGGCGGGCCGGCGACCGTAGCACGCGCGATTGAACGCCGAGGTCGCCATGCTGACCAGCCTCTGCGGGAATATCTCCTCTAACGACGACTGGAACTCGGACGGAGTCTGCTCGCCCTTGCGGAGAAACCCCCTTTCCTCGGCGTAGTCGAGCATTCCGAAATAGACCCTGAACACGTCCACGATGTTCTGCTCATCCTCGGGCAGCCGGAGTCCATCATCGGCCTTCCTACGCCTGAACCGGTCGGGGAGCAGATTGAACAGGAGCCGAGCCATGTCCAGCGCAGGGTCGGTGCCCTCGATCAGCGACTCTCTCGCGCCGTCCTCGTCGTCCTTTCGCCAACGCAAAGTTCGCCGGAACGCTCTGGCCAGGATCAGCAGAACGATGATCACGATGATCGTTATGATTGTCCATTCAAGCACCTCGGCCCAGATCGAAGGCCCTGAGTCGGTGGCTTCCTCACGAATCTGGTCGAGCATGTCATCGAAGCGCCCGCCGAATTCCCACTCCTCGCCCTGCTGCTCGCCCACGAGCTCGCCGATGAGCCAGAATATCCCGGAAACGATGAACTCGATGATGTACACGATCGGGACTATCACGACGTAGAAGACGACTATGGCCAACGCATTCACTACGAAGCCCAGCGGTGTTGTGATGAAGCTCAGCGCTCCCTTCTGCAGCAGGCTGAACAGCAGCCCGACCGCCATGACCGCGACCACTACGGCGCCGATGACACGGCCCCACTTCTGCCGAAGCTGGGACAAGTCTCCCACTGGGAAGATGTGCCCGATGCTGAGGCCGATCAGCCCTGAGGCGAAGTAAACGAACATCAAGGGGAACATCTTCAGATCGGCTGAGTGGAGCATGTCAACGACCGCGACCACCGACAGCACGATCAGGCCCATTCTGAACGTGAACGACAGGTGCTCCAGCGGGAACTCGGTCGCGGCCAGCCTCCCGCCTCTCCACCAGAGCAGGGCTGAGAACAGTCCCGCAAGGGCGACTGAGCGAGTGTAGTGGTCCGCTACGTCCTCGGCTCGCAGAGATGCGATCCAGCCGAGGTCGAAAGTCTGTCCGGCCGACTGTACCTGCGAGCCCAGGGTCAAGTAGATCACCAGCGCGCCGAGCAGCATCTGAACGGTGTACGGCATCCAGGTGGACATGATGACCAGCGAGAGCATCCGCGCCACGATGAGGGATATTCCCATGACTGCGACGGACGCGATCCAGGTCATGGGACTCCCCTGGAGGGACATCAGGAGCGCCAAGATCGAGAACGCCGCGTAGAACCATACGCTCTCGACAGCGACGGTCGCGGCCAGAACGATCCTATCTTGGGCCGAACTCACCAGCCATCTCCATGTTTTCGAAGAATCTTCTCAGGTCGTGAAAGACGATGCCCGTCGGCATCTCCGGAGGTTCCTCATCCCCGACGAATATGACGACTACCTGGTACCCCTGCCGTTTGAGGTCGGCGATGGTCGCGACGAGGTCTTCAGACAGCAGGCCCGCGATGACGACGAGCGTCGAACCGATTGGGAACTGCCTGAGGTTCTGCGCAAGCTGCGGCGCCATTGGGCCGATGGGCAGCGGCCTGACCGTCGCGAGCGCCTCCAGGATCACGGTTAGCTGCTCCGGGCTGCTCGCGGGTTCCAGCTTCATCGGCCGGTCTGTCAGTATCGGCGTCCCATTCGAGAACAGCCCGATGCTGTACTGCTGGGACGCGGCATAGCTCGCAACCGACGCCGACGCCGTTATAACCCGCTCCAGATTGACCGGCGAGTACCCCTCCCATGAGCGCTCGGACGTCTCCACCACCACGACGAGTATCACCGTGAAGGACGAGCTCGGCTCGAAGGTACGCACCTGAAGCTGCTGCATCCGCGCGGTGGATTTCCAGTCGACGATCTTCAACGGATCGCCAACTTGGTACTCCCTCAGTCCGGATGGACGAGACGGGTCTTGGAAGATGGCTATTCCTCCGCGCGTCTCTCCCAGCGGACGCACCGCGGGCATTCCAAGCTCAGGCAGTGGGATCACCTTAGGATAGACCAGCAGGTAGTCGCTCTTCCGCTCGGACTTCTGGCAGGAGAAGAACCCGAACAGGTCGCTGCTCTCCATTCTGGCGGGACCTATCCTGTAGAACCCGCGCGTTCCGCACCGGATATCGTAGTCCCACTTGATCCTTTCATACCAGGCGAGCGAAGTGCGGTGACGCAGGGTGGAGGTCTTGGGGTTGGAGCTGACCGCTACTTGGGCGTCTGTGAACTCGATCTCTTCCGGGAAATCGTCCTCGATGTCTAGCCTTGCTATCGGCAGCGGTTTACGGTTGGTGACCGATATGGTCAACCTGGTCTGCTCCCCCAGGAATATCCTGGTCTGCTCGACCGACCGCTGGTACTGGACCTCTTCCAGCGCCAGCCGGTTCCACAGCCACGATACCCCCGCGACCAGCAGCCCCATGGCTCCCAGCCCGATGACCAGTCCCTGACCGGCAATGACGCCGATGATGATAAGCAGCACGAACATGAGGGTCCAAATGTCGTGCCAGAACCGGTTGAACAACCTCCGCTACCTCTCGATTGGGACGGGGATCGAGCTGACTACCTCCGCCACGATCTGCTCGGGCAGGCGGCCCCTGAGCCTAGCGTTCGATGTCAGTATCAGTCTGTGGGCGAGCACGGTCTCTGCCATGGCCTTCACGTCGTCCGGCGTGACGAAATCCCTGCCGTCGAGCGCGGCATGGGCCTGGGAGGTCTTGTACAGCGAGAGGGCCGCGCGCGGACTGGCGCCCAGCGTGAGTCCTTCGTTCTTCCGCGTAGTCTGCACTATCTGGACGATGTAGTCGCGCACGATGTCGTCCACACTGATACTCGTGACGGCCGTCTGCATCTCCCGCAGCTCATCCTCGGCGGTCACCGGGTTCAGGTCTGGCAGCATGGTGTCGCGCTCGAACCTAATCAGGATGTCGGACTCTTCCTCTGGCGTCGGGTATCCGAGCTTAATTCGCACCATGAACCTGTCGAGCTGCGCCTCGGGCAGTGGGAAGGTGCCCTCAAGCTCGACGGGATTCTGGGTAGCGAGTACCAGGAACGGTTCGCGAATGGGCCGCGTGACGCCGTCGACGGTGACCTGCCGCTCCTGCATCGCCTCGAGCAAAGCGGACTGCGTTCTGGGAGTGGCCCTGTTGATCTCGTCTGCCAGAAGCACCTGGCTGAAGATGGGGCCGTGCCTGAACTGGAAGTCGCCGGACTTCTGATTGTAGAAGTTGACGCCGATGACGTCCGTCGGCATCAGGTCTGGAGTGAACTGGATTCGGTTGAACGTGCATCCCAGCGACTGCGCGAGCGCTTTGGACATCGTGGTCTTGCCAATGCCTGGAACGTCCTCGACCAGCACGTGACCCTTGCAGATGAGCGCGATGATAGCAAGGTCGATCGCGTCGGACTTGCCGACCACGACCTTCTGGACGCTCTCCCGAAGCCCGGTGGCGAGCTGTTGGAGGCGCGTCTCGTCTGCTGTGGACTGATCCATGGTGTGCACTCGCTTCTGAGTTGTAGGTTACAGCCCGAACCGGAATGGGGACAGTATAGGGT
>JAKZVY010000089.1:0-4121 GCA_047515825.1 Dehalococcoidia bacterium | reverse complement strand
TTTGCCTAGTCCTCTGTCGAGTAGGATTCTGGACGCGTTGATGCGGTCACGGGTGGTGGAGTTTTGTCGGACGCCCTGAGCGATGTCGTGGAGCATGTCGATGATTTCGAGTCCGCCGTTGGTCTCTTCGAGGATGGCGTTGGCGAAGTCGAGTGCGGGGTTTGATGGTATCTGTTGGGTTGAGGTGATCATTGGGTTTTAGGTTTAGGGTTTAGGGTTTAAGGTTTAGGTGGTTGGTGGCACTGATGTACTGTGAGTAGTATAGGGAATGTTTGTGCGGGTGTCAAGGGGTGATTTTATCCACGAAGGACACTAAGGGCGCTAAGGGGGTTGTCTGAACTGTGATTTTTGTGATTATGGGATGGACAGGATTATGGGAGGTTGTCCCAGATTGGTAGGCGGCTCAGTGGGCAACTTCCTTTCGACAGGCTCCCGCCACAGCGGATTTGGGACAGGACGAATGGATGCGGGCGAGACGCCCGCGCTCCCATGATGGCGCCTACCGAACTGACACAGGCTCCGCTGGCGCCGCGGTTTACAGTCCTTCGTCGACCCGCTAATCTAGCTGTCGGTGCGCCAACCACTTTGAAATGATGTCCAGCGGAGGGGCCAGTATGATCGGATTCGTCGGCGGTACGGGACCGGAGGGGAGGGGGCTTGCGCTCAGGTTCGCCATGGCCGGGGAGCATGTCCTGATAGGATCGCGGGACCCGCAGCGTGCGCAGGACGCGGCGGACTCGGTAACCGCGCTGGCGGACGGGATTCAGGTCGCGGGCGCGCTCAATGAGGATGTGTGCAGCGAGTCGGACGTGGTGTTTATCGCGGTCCCTTACACAGGACACCAACCAACCCTAGAGTCGAATCGTTATAGACTTCAGGAGAAGGTGGTGGTTGACGTTGTTGCTCCGCTGGAGTTTGGCAGAGGCGGGGCGAGAGCCATCGAGGTGCCAGAGGGATCGGCGGCGCAGCAAGCGCAGGCGATCCTGCCGGATTCCAAGGTGGTGGGCGCCTTTCATAACCTCAGCGCCGACGAGCTGCTCAAGCCGGATGTGCGTGTAGACTCGGACGTGATCGTCTGCGGCGATGACGCTGAAGCGAAGTCGCAGATCATGAAACTCGCTGAGGTTATACACGGTGTCCGAGCCGTGGACGGCGGCGGCCTGCACAACTCCCGGTACGTCGAGGAGTTCACGGCGATGCTGATCAACATAAACCGCATCTACAAAGCGCACTCGACCATAAGAATCGTTGGGATATAATCCGGCCTGGCGCGATTGTCATGGCTGTGGGAGGACGCAGGTTGAGACTCGTATCGCTCTTAGCGGCAATAACCATCTCCGGGTGGAGCATCTTCGGCTGGACCGGATTTGGGTCCGATCTGGCGACCTCCGCGTCCTCGGCGGAGACAGTGAGCGTCATAGAGTCCACGCACAGGGTGGAGTTTCCACACCGGTTCGTGCTGACGTTGGAGGCTCGCGCTCCATCCAATATCGAGTCGGCGCGGGTCTTCTATACCATCGGGGACGCGCCTGTTTCTGTGTACGCCTACCCCACGAAGCTCTCTCATAGGGGCAACCTGTCAGCCGAGTTCGAAATCCAGACCGGCAGCAGCGGGTTCATCCCGCAGGGAGTCGACGTCGAGTACTACTACGCCTTCACCGACACGAGTGGACGAACGACGCTCTCCGAACGTTTTTCGTTCGAGTACCTGGACCCCAGGTACAGGTGGCAGAGCCTGGAGCAGGACGACTTCACCCTGATGTGGCATGACATCCCTGCATCTTCAGTGCGACGGGTCGCCAGCGATGCCTCTGCGCGGCTGTCCCGAGTCAAGCGGCTGTTTGGCGTCGATGAAGAACAGGACTTCAAGGTCGTTATCGTCAACAGTCGGCGCGAGGCTAACAGGAGCTTCCCCGCGGTAAGCCAGACCTCGCAGGATGTATCGCTATATGGCGGATTCGCCTTCCCGAGATACGGGGCTATTGTACTCTCCGGTCTGCAAGGGGATTCATTGATTCACGAGCTAACTCACCTGATGCTCCATGAGGCCGTCGACTCTCCCAGGGCGAAGGTCCCCGCATGGCTGAACGAAGGGCTTGCGATGTACTTCGAGCGTGGAAGCGGATACCGGGAGTCGCAAGTTCTTGACGCGCGCCGGCACGGATGGCTGCTCCCGCTGCGACACATGGAATCGGTGCCGGGCAGGCCGTCGGAGGTCAGGGTGTTCTACTCGCAGTCGGCCAGTGTCGTACGATACCTAATGGACGACCACGGCTCGGCGCGAATGGGGGAACTGCTGACCCTGATCGACCAGGGCCTCGATATCGACGACGCGCTGAAGCATGCTTACGGTCTCGACCAAAACGGCCTCGATAGGGTGTGGAAGGCGCAGATTTCCGGAGGCGCCTCGCAGACGCCCTGGTGGCTCAGGGGGATATGGGGACGGCGGAATTGAGGGGCCGGGCCGCGTTTTTCTACGACAGCCGAATGTCCGGCCACGTCCTGAGCGAGACGCACCCGATGAAGCCGGTGCGCCTGAGATACACCTACGATCTGCTGAGGGCGTACAGAGCCTTCGGCGACGACAGATCTGTCGTCGCCGCTCCGCGTGACGCCACCAGGGAAGAGCTCGGCTGGTTCCACACCCCTGAGTACGTGGCCGGTGTGGAGGTCCTGGGAGCCGGGGAGCCCGGAGTCGATTCCGCGAGGTTCAACTTCGGGCCGGGAGACAATCCTGCGTACCCTGGGATGTACGACGCGGCCATCCTGTCGACCGGCGCCTCCGTTTCGGCGGCCGAGTCGCTTATCTCTGGAGAAACGTCAAGGGCGTTCAACATATCGGGCGGACTTCACCACGCCATGCCGGACCATGCCTACGGATTCTGCGTATTCAACGACCCTGTCGTCGCCATTCACCGCTTTCTGCGTGAAGGGATGCGAGTCGCCTACGTGGACATAGACTGCCACCACGGCGACGGTGTCCAACACGCTTTCTACTCGACCGACAGGGCGCTCACGATCTCGCTCCACGAGTCGGGGATGTTCCTGTTTCCGGGGACCGGGTCTGTCCAAGAGACCGGTGCGGGTCGCGGGCGAGGGTACTCGGTCAACGTGCCGCTGTATCCATACACCTCGGACGAAGTCTATCTCTTGGCGTTCAGAGAGACTGTCCTGCCGATCCTGCGAGCGTTCAGGCCCGACGTGCTGGTCACGCAGCTTGGCATAGATTCCCACTATCGCGATCCGATAACGCACCTCGCGCTGACCTCACAAGGATTCGCCGAGGTCGTCTCAGAGCTGGCGGCGCTCGCGCCGGACCGTTGGCTTGCCCTGGGAGGAGGCGGGTACGATCTGCAGGCCGTCGCCCGCTCGTGGACGATGGCGTACGGTATTCTCTCGGAGCAGAGCTTTCCGGACCCGATCCCCGAGAGCTACCGCGCGGAGCACGGAGTCGATTCCCTCAGAGACCCCGACGACCTGCCCCTCGACGACAAGCTGCTCAACGACTCTCGGACGTTCGCAGAAGCAAGCGTGCAGTCCGTTCACCGCCTGATCTTCCCCACTCTTGGGATAACGGGGGCCTGAAGGAGTCAAACACCAGTCAATCGCGCCTGGTGTACTAGACTGGAGCGAATCCAAAGAGTCTAGGAGCCGATTCAAGTGACTACTGTCCGCCGTCTGACCGCGGTGATTGAACGAGAGGGCGATGCTTACGTTGCTCTCTGTCCCGAGCTCGATATTGCCAGCCAAGGCGACACTGTTGAAGACAGCCAACGCAACCTGATCGAAGCACTGGAGCTCTTCTTCGAAACGGCGAGTCTTACAGAGGTCTCAGATCGGCTGACGACAGTCGAAGTTGCCCCGAACCCTGTTTGAGACGGACTACGCTATTTTGTCTCACCCACTCCCTCGGCGGGAGAAAGTTTTCACGCGAGAACTCTGTGGAGTGGCCACTTCATATTTTTCGGCCCGAAAGTGTCAAGTCGGCAGCGAGAATGAAACTTCTGTGAGATATTATCTCCCCCAGCTTAACTGAACACCCAAGTACGTCTCAGTTTGTCAGGCAAAGGGAGAGGTTTTTCATGTATCAGATTGGTCTTGCGCGAGGTGTCAACCTCGCT
>JAKZVY010000088.1:0-11737 GCA_047515825.1 Dehalococcoidia bacterium | reverse complement strand
GCTTTGACTCAGCAGAACGTAGCGTCTCGGCTCGGTGTTCAAACTCAGACCGTATGGTACTGGGAATCCGGGCGTTCCAAGCCTGACCATGACCGGCTGCCTAAGCTGGCCGAGCTGTATGGAGTGACTACGGACTGGCTGCTCGGTGGCGCCGTTGCGGCTAGGTCGGAAGAAGACATCGACATCGCCGACCCCGAGATCAGCCTGTTCTTCCGCGGCGAGTGGGAAACGTTCACGGAAGAGGAGCAGGATTTCATCAGGGGCATGATCAGGGAATCGCGCGAGCTTCTGCGCAAGCGCCGGAAATCGGGTGCCTCATGATCGGGCGTGACATCGCGGCACGTGTCATCGCCTCGCATGGAACCGCTGACCTCGAGAGCGTCGTCGAAGCGGAAGGGTTGATTGTAGAGACACGCCATCCGTGGAAGGGCAACTTCCAAGACCTCTACGTTTACCCTCACATCTTTGTGCCGAGGGGTCTTTCGGCCGCTGAGCTCCGGTCACTGGTCGCCCATTGCCTCGATCACCACTTCCTGCACCCTGGGAATCAGATATGGATGAGGGGACTTGACCGCGCCTGGAGCTGGAAGATGGAGTACCAAGCAGAGGAGTTCGCCGCGTGGCTGCTTGTTCCGGAGGAACAGTCTGACGAGGTTAAGTGGATGAGCATCGCTGAGGTCGCGACGAGATACCAGGTGGACGAGAGGTTGGCTGAGGCGAGAATAAGGATGGTGGAGAGCACGATATGAGACTTCAGGACAAGGTGGCCATTGTGACGGGCGGCGCGGCTGGGATCGGCAGGGCGATTTGCGAGCTGTTTTTCGAAGAGGGGGCGCGGGTCGTCATCGCGGACATCGACAGCGACGGCGGGAATGAGACCGCCGGACTGATCGCTGACGCGGGGGGAGATGCCGTCTTTGTGGAGACGGACGTTTCCGACGAAGCGCAGGTCGCCAACCTAGTCGAATCTGCTGTCGGAAGCTATGGCGGAGTCAACGTTCTGGTCAACGACGCAGCAGCCTTCGTTTTTGGGAAGGTCGAAGACGTTACTCCTGCACAGTGGGAGCGGGTCATCGGCGTGAACGTGCTGGGGCCGGCGTACACCGTCAAGCACTCCCTGCCCCATCTTAGGGCTGCAGGCGGCGGGTCGATTGTCAACATCGCGTCAATATCGAGCTTCGTCGCGCAGTCGGCGTTCGTACCCTACAACACCTCGAAGGGTGCGCTCCTTCAGCTAACGCGATGTCTCGCGTTGGACCTGGCTCCTGACAACATACGGGTCAACTGCGTATGTCCCGGTGCGATACTCACCCAGGCCACTGAGCTTCACCGGCAGTTCACCGGCGAAGATCGAGAGCAGTTTCTCGTAGACGCCGCCAACTCCAACTTCCTGAAGCGTCACGGTCGTCCGAGAGAGATAGCCTACGGCGCTCTTTTCCTTGCGTCGGACGAGTCTTCGTTCATGACGGGTCAGCCGCTGATAATCGACGGCGGGGCAACCGCGCAGTAGGCCGGGATCATCAAGTCGACGTCCGCGCTGACCGGAGTGAGTCGAGCAGGGTTCTCGTACATGTTTCTACGATATCTACTAACCCTACTCCTGGTGGGCTGTGGGGTGACGGCAACTCCCGATTCGCCCATAACGCCCACTTCGCAGCCGCTAGCTTCACCTCCAGCAATGAACGAGGTCGCATCCCCTGTCGTCGGGCCTGATGACGTTTCCCCGAAAGACGTGCCCACAAGGCCCCCAAGTATATCCCCGAGGCTCGCTTGTTCCTCAACTCCCCCGCGCCCAATGAAGCTGAGTGTGAAGTTCATGCCCCCGGTACAGACGCCGATGGATTCAAAACCATCAACATCTTGGTCCCTGATGACCCCGAGTACCCTGAGTATGTGCCGCTTCTTCTTCGCACGTTCCAGGAGATTGCGCAGAACCCGCCAACCGAGGAAGAGCAGGCTCGCATAACCTATCTGACAGATTGTCTGCAAAGGTTGCCCCAATGAGACTGCTCGTCCTTCTGCTCTTGTGCATGTCGTGCGCGACCGACCACGCTACACAGGAAGCCGAGAAGCAGGCGATTATGAAGGGCCGTGCGCTCGACCTGCGTGACTTTTCCACCCACATGGCAGACGCGCTGGTCGTCGCTGATTGGGCCGAGCTATTCTCCCACTATCCACGGGGGTTTCGGGAGTCGTGCTCAGTCGCGGACTACTCGGAGGTAATGGACGCCTACTGGAATGACCTGAGACCGACGCGATGTCGTCCACGGCTCGCTCGAAGGAGGCTGTGTTCACGCGGGACGGCGCTCGGTAGCCGCTGATTTTGCGGACGAACTGAAGCGCCGCCGCCCTGACCTCTTCATCGGTCGCCGTCCGCTCCGCGCTTCTAAGCTGCTTGATACTCCTGCACATGGGAAACCTCGTCCTCCCTCAATTGAGAACCTCGTAGATGGTCACGTAGTCAGTCTCGTATACAGTCCGAAGGTGCGGAGCGAGTCCGGCTTCGAACTTGGCAATTCCGTCCGCCGGATAGTAGAGCCTTTCGACCTGGCCGAGATAGACGTACTTCACATCGTAGCGATCGAGAAGAGAAACAGCCTGCGACACGTCGGATGTGGAGTAGATGCGGTCGACGTCAGTAATGCGGGAGACCACCATGTTTCGATAGCCCCAGCGCTGCTGCTCCTGGTGCCACTTCCATCCCACAACGCTCGGCAGTCCGGTATGGATCGAGACTCGGCCTCCCCAGCGATAGGTCGGCGTGTTGGCTTCGAGAACTATCGGGGAACCCTGGACGTTTTCCCGCAGCCACATGATGCCCTCGAAGTCGCGCTCCATGTCGATCCGACCCTTCAGGTCTCTGTACACGGAACCCGAGACGAACGCGAGGCCGTCTAGAGTCAGCGGCGTCACGTTGCCATCGAAGCGGTCACGCAGCCTGTCCTGTGTTCCGAGCACGGGATACACGGCGAAGGCGATCAGAAGCGCGGCGAGAACGGCAGTCCACACGTATCTGAACGTCCATCGCTTAGGACCGGAGAACATCTCAGAGCCAAGAATTCGCCACATCATGTAAGCCGCCGCCAGAGCCAGCAGCACCCAGACCTGGAGGTAGAACTTAAAGACGCTGTTCATCCGGTCGATGTCACCTTCGACTCTGATGAAGTCCAGTCCGATGACCACCGATAGGGCCGTCAGCGCCATCAGGCAGACGAAAGCCGGAGCCGGAGCGTCGCGACCGCCGGAACTCAGTATGCGGACGCCAACTGCCGCGGTCAGGGCTATGAGTATCCCGACTACGAGTACCGTGCTCCAGTTGAAGCCGGAGGTCAGCGCGGTCAGCCCGTACCCGATCAGCACCAGCCCCACGATCACCGCCAGCAGCGTGCCGACACCAAACTGCAATCGTTCCACGACCGGGACCGACGCCGGTCCTTCTCCGGAAATCTCGGATAGGACGGCCAATCGACCAGCCCTTCCCCATGCACCTGCGGCGAGTGGGCGCAGCTCCCAGATGCAGAACGAGCCGATGATGAAGACGAACAGCCCGTGGATCGCAAGGAACTGCCAGAGCGCTGTGGTGTTGGTCGTGGCCTCGACGCCAGTGAAGAACGCCTCGTAGTTAAGGTGGTAAGGCAGGAAGGCCAGATATCCGACCGCGAAAACGAGGATGCTCTTGACGGCGGCACGGAACAGCATCGATAGAGACAAACCACCCTGCGCGAGGTACTCGCCCAGAGCAACCGCGCCCAACCCCAGCAGGAGGTACGTCGGATAGTCCCAGGTGTTGAGAAGTCGCAGAGCGCCAACAACAAGCCCCAGCGCCGCGACCCGGCAGAGTTGCGCAGGACTCCAGGGGGATTCCAACGCACTCCGGCGCGCCATGCCCAGCACGACTGCCGCCGCGATCCCGACGCTCAGCAGGGTGAACGGCAGCGCGAGCATGTGGGCGTGCGGGTCGGCAAACAGGAAGGTGAAATAGGGAAACTCCGTGATCTCGTGGCCCGGAGGATCCGGGCCCATCATCCGGCTCGACCTCCAAAAGTCGAAATCCCCCAGCGGGGCTGCTTCCACCACGGCCCGCCACCCGCTCTGCACGACCTGGATCGCACCATCCAGGTTTCCGATAACGGCGACGAAAACGCCGCCGAATATCCCCGCGAGTACGGGAGAGACTACGCCGGGACTCCTCGAAGAAGCCAAGTTGTACACGATCGAGTGCCCAAAGGCTACGGTAAGGGCGAAGAACAGGGGAATCGTCAGATTCACCGCGATCTCAGGCACGATTCCCGTCGCGTGGATCAGCATCGCGACTAGGAACTGTCCCCAATAGTAGTAGTTGATGTAGCCGCCCGCGAACCACGGATCATACGGCGGCATGTAGCTGGACTTGAGCACCGCGTTGAGGTAGGCCATGTCCATCGGCTTTTCCCCGCCCCGGTACGGATGCCACAGGTCGGGATTGGCAATTCTGATGAGCACGAAAACGAGGAACGCGACGAGAAACACGACCTCAGCGAGGGCCACTGTTTTCCAACGCTCCTTCAGGAAGCGCAGGATGGACCCTCGATGGAACACCAGTGTCACGGCGCTGGCCGCGAAAAGCGCGAGCACGCCCACCGAAACGCTCGTCCTGCTGAAAGCCACGATTTCCAAGCTCGCCAGCAGCCACGTCACCAGCCCGACCAGCACCAGCCCTAGCCCCTTGGCGAAAAGCCATCCCCTGTCGGCGAGTGGGCGGAACACGACGAATGACAGTGGGAAGGCCAGTACCCCAATGCCCTGGACGACTATCAGCCACGCCACAACCGGCATCCTGCTGGGCCAGCCGTCGGTGTCTACTATGTCCGACCAGGTGCCTCCGGCTTGCTGAGCCTCCGACTGGTCGGGTGTCAGCATGAGCTGTCGGCCTTCGGGGGGGCGCTCCTCGGGAGGCAGGGCCAGCCTGTTCTCAGGAAAACCTCCCGCCCCGGTCAGTATGCGATCCGAGATCGTATCGGCGTTCAGCCTCGAAACGTTGCGGAAAATCAGCACCTTGGGATGGTCGTAGACCGAGAAGCTTTCGTCCGCGTATCCAAGCTCGATCTCGGCGGCGTGGACTCCGACGGATTCGATCCCTACCGGAACGGGCAACCGCGGACGCCGAAATGTGTCGTCCACCAGCGCCACGCCGAACAACGACGGATAGGACGTGAAGTGAGCTTCCAGCTCGTAGCCGAGTTGTCCCTCGAACAGCAGCCTGTAGTATTCACGGCTGACCGGGTAGCGCTCATCGAGACGCGGGACCGTTCCGTACAGGCGGTTGCTATACAGGGTCAGGACGTCCGAGCGGGACAGCAGGTCGCTGATCTGATTGATCTTATACGGCCTGTCATCGTTGTACATCGGGAGCTCAAGGATTCGGTAGCCGTGCAGACCCGGCAGCCCCTCCTCCCAGTGCTCCTTGAGGACTACCGAGTTGCGGGGAACGTTTTCGCGAATCCACTCCGATCCCCTCACCGCGGGGTGATCCGACGTGTAGACACTCATGTAGGCGAGCGCATAGAAGACCGTCACGCAGGCGGCCACGGCTCCGATAGCTATCGTGATGGGGACTAGCGCCTTCCGTGTTCGCGGGCCGAACCCAGATACCCGCTCCCACCCGTCGAACAACATCCGGCTCCCAAGCAGAAGCAAGACCGGCGCGATGGGGAGCAGATACCGGAGAAACTTCACCTCGAACGCGCCCGTGATGAAGAAATAAGGCGCGACCCAGGAGAGCAGAAGCGCGTCCATCCTCGTATCCGGTCTGCGCGCGGGTATGCTGACGACGATCGCCGCAACCGCAATGAACGACGCGACCAAGATTCCCGTGCTGCTCGTCGTCAGCAGCAACACGCCCATCGGACAGCCGAAACCGACTACGAGGTATGCAATCGCCCACGGAAACCTGAGGCCGCGAACGGCGGCGTAGATCACTCCGGCGCACGCGACGATGCCAACGGGCCAGCCAAGTCCCCAAGTCACGATCTGGCGTATCTGGTAGATGTACGGCGTCGTATCGACGTACTGCCGCGTGTAAGGGTAATCGCGGATTCTCCTCACCATCTCCGACTGTTCGACTACGTCCGCATAGAAGCGGCCCCAGTCCAGGATCGCGTATGGCTGCGTCACCAAAAAGACCGCTATGGCCGCCAGTCCTCCAAACGCGGCCCCCTTGATCGCGTCCAGCACCCTGTCCACCAGCATTGGGTGTCGGGCGTCGTCGGACGGCGTTAGCGCGAAGGCGTACATGAAGTGCGCAACGAAGTAGGCCGCCAGCATGGGCGCAACGCTGATCTTGGTGGCAAGCGCAAGGCCTAAGAAGAGGCCGGCGAGCGCGGAGTCCATCGTCCGTCCGCGACGCGCGACCCTGATCAGGAAGAACACCGTGGCTGTCGAGAACAGCGCGAGGAACGTATCCACCGCGAAGAAGTGGCTGAGCTGTATATGGATCACGGCCAGAGCGACCAAGGCGGCGGCCAGCAGTCCCGAACGCCGCGACCAGATAGAGGCGCCCAGCAAGTAAACTAACGCGACTGTGCCAACGTCGGCGAGTGCGGACAGAACCCTGCCCGGCACACGCATGTCTTGGATATCAAGACCGGGGACGAACTCGCTCAGAAGCTCGACGCCCTTGAGCATGTACAGCGGAAAGCTGCCGTAGGCGAACCAACGCGGATTCCACGGACTGGCATCGGCGTCGAACAGGACGGAAAGATCGCTGATCGGCGGCGGAGATAGCTCGGCAACTTTGGACAGTATGGCCCGCTCGTCCGGGTGGGGAGTCCAAGAGTAGCCATCATCCCAGTTCACGCCGTAGATGCGCAGCGCGAGAGCGACGACAAGCACGACGGCAAGGCCGATGAGCGCGATCCGTGGACTGATGTCGCACCCACGTCCGGCGGTGTGAGGGCCGACCTCCCGCGAAGGCGTCACCGGTTCATTGAACGGAGGCATGGCGCGGCTACGACTCGCTAATCCCACGGAACAGTTCGTCGACTTCACATCTCGCCGGCATCGCCTCTTGGGCACCCGACCTTGTTACGGCGAGCGCGCCCGCGCTGTTTCCATACAGCACGGCGTCGGGCAAAGTTCGCCCCTCTGAGATACCCACCGCGAGCGCGGCTGAGAAGGCGTCACCCGCTGCGACGGTATCGGCCACTTCAACCGCGAACGGGGGAACGAAGCCATGCTCCTTTGCGGTCGCGTAGTATGCGCCGCCCTCGCCCAGCTTAACCACAGCAGCCCGCACCCCATCGGCGACGAGCGACTCGCATGCGCGACGGGCTGAGTCAACATCCACGACCGGTATGCCCGTCAGAAACTCGGCCTCCACCTGGTTCGGAGTAAGCGCGTCGCACACCGCATAGGCGTCGCTCCCCATCGCGAGCGCGGGCGCGGGGTCCCAGACGACCGGTACTCCCCTGCCCTTCGCCAACTTTGCGGCGGACAAAGCGGCGTCGAGCGGCACCTCGAGTTGAAGAAGGAGCA
Source organism: Dehalococcoidia bacterium (assembly GCA_047515825.1). Lineage (GTDB taxonomy): Bacteria > Chloroflexota > Dehalococcoidia > Lucifugimonadales > UBA1123 > VXRN01. The sequence goes on along the minus strand of JAKZVY010000088.1, from coordinate 4,225 downwards.
CGTCCGCCCCTTCAAGGGCTTCCGCTACGGCGTCGACTTGGGTCTGGTCGCACGCGAGGTTAGCGCCATAGGTGGCAACTATGTAGTTCTGTCGGTCGCCGTCGAGGAGAATCATCGCGACACCGGAATGGTTACCCGGATCCACGGCGACGCGCGAGACATCTATGCCCTCCCGACGCAGACCGTCGATCAGCGTAGGACCAAAGTCGTCCGCGCCGACCCGTCCCACCATCTTGACGTCTGCTCCGAGTCGCGCGGCCGCCACGGCCTGGTTCGCGCCCTTTCCGCCCGGTGCGGTATGAAACGAATCTCCAAAGACCGTCTCTCCCGGCATGGGCATACGCCGGGTGGCGCCCACGAGGTCCATGTTGATACCGCCAAAGACGACGATGACCGGCTTCATGCGATCAATCATCCGATGAGTCCCTGTTCCAGAAGGCCGTCGAGAACACGGGCGACGCCGTCATCTTCCATCGACGGGGCGACCACGTCGGCCACTTCGAGTACCTGGGGCACCGAACCGTCCACCGCAACGGACATCCCTGCCCATATCAGCATGTGTACGTCGTTGTAGCCGTTTCCGAACGCGACGGTCTCCTCCCGCCGTATGCCGAGATGCCCGCAGAGCCATTCGAGCGCCTTGTGCTTGCCGCCGTCGGGATGCAGTATCTCGCAGTAGTACGGTAGCGACCGGGTCACGTACACCCGGCCGTTCAGACTGCGCTTAAGCTCTGCCTCCAAGCTCTCGATAACCTCGTCCTCCCCCCTGACCACTAGCCTGGTCATCGGACTCGTCATGAAAACATCGGGGTCAACGACCCGGACCGACACCCGAGTTCTCTCTCCATAGGCACGCACCCAGTCGGTCATTCGGAGCACGACAACGTCGTCCGACACGTAGCCGACTACGTCCAGGCGGTCGTCGGACGGAATCACGTCCAGCGCAAGGCGGGTCATCTCATGAGTCAACGGTACGTGCCACAGCACCTCCCCCGTCTTGCCGTATGCGACCTGCGCGCCCTGGAACGACACTATGGGCGCGGTCAGACCGAGCTCCGAGGACGCCCTAACGGCGCTCAGATAGCTCCTTCCGGTGGCCAGTGTCACCACAGCCCCCGCCTGCTCGACCCTTCGGACGGTTTGGAGGGTCCGCTCCGACATCGGACGCTCGATGCTGCGGATCGTCCCGTCAACGTCCAGGGCTATCAGCTTGAATCCCAAGTCGGTCAGTCCCCTCTACGCGGGCCGCCCTGTGGTAGCATGTATTCCGTTGCATTCCAAAGGCGAATTGAGTGAAAAGTATGCCACCGTTTTCCCCGCGAAGACTACTGTGGACGATAATCATCCCGCTGGTGATTGTAGTCCTGTTCATCGCGTTCCGCGAGGGGTCGTAGGCGGGCGATAACCCGTCCCATCACACCCAGTGGCTCTCTCATTCGATCTCTCACCCGCGCAAGTGAGGGCTATTCTAAATCATGGCCCGCTCAGCGGTCAGAGAAGGCACTGGTCAGCAAGCCTCCGTCTCCAACGACGATAGGACGCCGCGTCGGAGCCTTCTGATCCATGTCCTCAGCGCCATGTTGGAGTTGACCATCGGGAGCGACAGCCCGATCATCTTGTACACCCAATCCCTGGACACCTTGGAGCGCGTCTTAGGGTCGAGCCAGTTGGGACTGCACGCCAGCGCCTCCAGAGTAGCAAGTCCTATCAGCAGCGGCCACGCGACCGCAAGACGCAGGCGCGCGCACTGACCCGGAATCGCCATCAGGTAGGTTTCGGCCGCGTCAAAGTGTTCCAGAGCCACCACAATTCCCCGGACAAGCGCGGGGCGCGCGGCTGCCGCGTTCGAGGGATCCAGCAGGTCGCGGGCGGTCAGACCGGCGTCTTGAATCCACTCCTCCGGGATGTAGCAGCGACCTATCCTCAAGTCTGTGGGTACGTCATGAAGCACGTTGGTCATTTGGAGCGCCTTACCGAACCGCACCCCAAGACCGGCCATCGAATCGCGGTCCCACCCGGCGAGAGGCGGCGTATGTCGCATCGTCACATCCGTCCAGAACTCTCCGACGCATCCCGCGACCATGTAGGTGTAGGTGTCCAGCTCTTCTGCGGTATTCAGCGCGTCCACTTCACCCCTTCGCTCCAGCGGGAACCGCGTCAGGTCGAACTCCATCCCCTTGGTAAGCTGTACAACGATGTCTCGGACCAGATCCCAGTCCGGCAGGGGTATCGACCGCAGATCGGACACCAGTTCCGCCACGTCTCCCAGAAGATCGCGCTCGTCTATGGATGCCTGCGCGCTCATCATCGACACTTCCACCGCGCCGAAACTGGTCCCGTGCTCGATCGAGTTACGCAGCGCGCGCAGCACTTCCAAACGGCCGGGTGAATGTACCGCGCGGGTGTCCGCGATGATGTCGGCGGCCCTGGCCAGCAGATAGGCCGCGCTGATCGGGCGGCGCATGTCCCGAGGCAGCACGCGCATCGTCAGGTAGAACGATCTGGAGACCCGTTTCAGCAGCTCCAGCATCGGGCCGTCCGATACCGCCCGCCGATGCCGTCTGGTCGCGTCTGAAGTCATACTCGCGACGCGACTTCGGTGGCGAAGCGCTCCATCGTTCGGATGCAGTCCTCGACGTCCGGTGTCCTGAAATCGAAGGTTAGCTGCCGTATGCCTATCTCCAGGCACGCCTCGACGTCTTCTATGACCTCACCGGTCGAGGCGATCAGTGCTGAGTTCGACCTGTTCGACGCCCCTTCTTCGACCCCGATGTCCGTGAAGTGGAGGGTGCGCTTAAGGGAGATGGTGATTTCGTCGGGGTCGCGCCCCATCTGGTCGCAGTACTCGCGAAGATAGGTAAGGTTGCAGGCGACGAACTCCGGCGTCTGGCGAGTTGGGTGCCATGCGTCCCCGAACTTCACCGTCCTGCGTATGGCGCGTCTGGAGTGTCCGCCGACCCAGATCGGAAGATGCGGACGCTGGATCGGCTTGGGAGCGAAGTAGATGCCGTCGAAGTCGTAGTGCTCCCCGTGAAACTCCGGCAGTTCATCCGTCCACAGCGTCTTGAATATCGTCAGGTACTCGTCGGTGACCGCGCCCCGGTGGGCGTACGACGCGCCGAGTACTTCGAACTCCTTCTCCAGCCATCCGACGCCCACGCCGCAGACCGCCCTGCCGCCGGTCAGCACGTCCAGGGTGGCGAACATCTTCGCTTGGAGAATCGGGTTGCGGTACGGCACAATGGCGACGGTGGTGCCGATGCTGACCCTCTCCGTGGCCGAAGCGATATAGCTCAGCGTCACCAGCGCGTCCAGTTGAGGGTCGTCCGGTCGGGCGACGAATCGCCCGTCAAGGGTGTACGGATACTGGTCTGTCTCCTCAACTGGGAGGACTATATGGTCGCCCGTCCAGACCGACGTGAATCCCAAGTCTTCCACGCTCTTAGCAAACCGGACCAGCGCGTGGCCGTCGGTCGTCTTGGGTAGCGCAAAACCATATTCCAAAGGGCGCCTCCGCCGGAAATTCGCCGCGAGTGTAGCAAGGCAGCCACCAGCGGTCAAGAAGACCCTGGAACCTGCCCCAGGTGGCGGTCGGTGGCCGGATACCCATTCCCGGGAAGCTCAGGGCAGCCTCCGTAGAGACAGCCACGCCAAGACCGCGCTCGCAGTAGAGGCATACATACCTGTTTAGAGGTTCATTTGCCCTCATGCCCATAGGTACAAATGCCTTATGCAAATGTGGCATTAAACACTTACCAACGACATTGGAGTCCAATACAGTTTAAGGTGATAGCGGCCTGTACAGGCGGCCAGTTGGCAAATGGACAACGAAAAGCCACGACATTCATATGACGATTCGGCAGAGTAGCCATGACGACTCGCACCGATAGACGACGATTCCCCGTCCTCGACGGAGTAGAGACAGCGGCCTCACCGGCCCTCGTTGCCGTGAGTTCGGCGACCTGGCGCGCCTTCCGCTGCGCACCGGCACAGACGCCCCCGATTTTCCCTCTCCTCTAGCACCCTAGCCACAGCTGGCTCGTCCCGGCAGGCCCGATCCTCTCCCATCACCGCTCCCTCTGAGCGCGCGCCCGAAATCCTCAGAGTCCTCGAAGGACGCTCGCTTGGGCGCTTCCCACGTCCCAGCGTCCGACGCCTTCGACCATGCACGCAACAGAAAAGCCCGTATACATAGATTCCCATGCATCCCTTACTAGGAGGACCC